>RFKJ01000831.1 GCA_003694325.1 Deltaproteobacteria bacterium | reverse complement strand
GGCTCAGCGGCGTCGCCCTGCGGGCGGCGATCACCCGGGCAGCGGCGGAAGGCGGCAGCGTGGGGCTGTCGCAGGTGGGCCGGGCGGTGGGCGCGGCCGCGCTGGAGGGGGCCATCGACGGTGCCATCGGCGGCGCGGTCGGTGACTTCGTGATGACCATGACCGACGTCGAGACCTTCCGAACGAGGCTGTGGGAGGTCGTCGCCCGGGCCGGCCAGGCCTTGCTACGGGGCGGGCTGGTCGGTGGCGGCACCGGCGGTGCCCTGGGGGCCGGCGTGGCCGTCGCCCAGGGCATGCTCGCCCGCCGGGCGCTACAGGGCGTCGAGGTGGTCGAGGACCCCCAGCTCGGGGACGGCGCCCGGATCCGCTACGAGGGTGACGGCAGCGGCGGCATGCGCTCGGTCGTGCTGGAGATCGGCCCCGAGGTCACCGAGGGGGACCTGGCGGCGCACCTGGACGCGCTGGTGCTGATGCAGCGGCTGGAGACCCTGGACAACCGGCTGGGCCGGCTGCTGGAGGGGGGCGACTCGCCGCCGGCGGGCACGGCGGGCTTCGAAGCGCGGGCCGAGCTGCGTAAGCTGCGGGAGATGGTGAAGGCGCGGCGGGCGGTGCTGACGGACGCGCCCCTGTCCCCGGACACCCGCCAGCTCGTGCAGGGCGAGATCGACGTCATGGAGGCCAACGCCGAGCACTTCGCGGCTCGGGTGGACGAGGTCGGGGTCGGGACCGGCGAGGTGGCGCGGCCCGACGCGCCGCCGGGCTACCCGCCGCTGCCGCGGGGCCCCGACGGCGAGCAGCTCTACGCCTACTTCAAGAACAGCGACGGCGAGTGGGACGTGCGGCGCTGGCCGGGCAGCGATGCGCCCTCCCTGCAGCTTGAAGCCAAGGCCGATGGCTCGGGCTTCGAGCTGGTGGAGGCACCGCACCGGGCCGAACCCCGGGCCCGCTTTCCCGAGGGCACCACGCGGCAGTCGGCCTTCGAGCAGCTCACCAGCGACCACAGCCGCTCGACCTTCAAGGAGTACTACGCGCTGCTCGAGCGGGAGGGGCTGGCCACCCGCGCCGAGGTCATCGCCGCCATGGCCGATCCGTCGGGCGCCACCGAAGAGTCCATCCGCCACGGCCTGAAGGAGCACTTCCGCGAGCGGCTGCTGGTCGCGATGACCGAGGGCCCCGACGGCTCCCTGAGCGCCGAGGACAGCGTGGCGGCCATGCGCCGGATGCTGGACGACCTCAACCCCTCCGATCGGGGCAACCTGGCCGAGGCCTGGTACCAACGCTTCGCCCGCCTCCACGGCGACCGCCCCGACCTCGTGGCCCACCCCGACCTGCCCGCCAGCGCCACCTCCAGCGGCACCGCGCGCCGCCCGGACTTCGTCGAGGGTCACACCATCGTCGAGGTCAAGAGCAGCCGCAGCGGCCTGTCGGCCCGGGACGTGGAGCAGCTCACCGACTTCCTGGAGGTGGCCCGGGACGAGGGTGGTCACGTCCTCGTCGGCGGCGAGCCCCGCATGGTCCGCGAGGTTCGGCTGGTGTTCACCGAGGTGGAGGGGGCGCGGGGGGCGCTGGGGGATCTCGAAAGGTATTTCCAAGACTACGAAGAGGAGCTGCTGGTCGAGGTGTTCACCGACCGCGGTCCCCAGACCTTCACCACCTTCCAGGCCCTGACGGAGGCCCTCTCTTCATGACCATCGCGCTTCGATCGCTACGGTGCACCTTCAGCACCGCCGACATCCACGCCACCTTCCAGCACCTGCTCTCCGCCCGCATCACCAACCGCCTGCCGGATGGAAGCTACCTGGACCTCGACCACCCGGCCATCTGTGACGTCGGCTACCACGCCCCTGTTCCGTCATCGACCGACCCGTTGCAGTGGCTGCGTGAGCACCCGGACGCCCGGCTCCACCTGAGCTGGAAGTCCGACCAGGACTGGGGCACGCCCCGCTGGTACGGCCACATGTCGACATCCCGTGGCCGCCTGGTCAAGCTGAGCAACAAGCAGTACCCGGTCACCCTGGCCGGCGTCCTCGACCTGTTCCGCCAGACCCCCTTCGAACTGGGCGTCGTCGGCCCGATGGACTCGGGCTGGCCCTGGGACCAGCGTGACGACAGCCGGGGGCGGCGTTCCTACGGCTTCTCCGAGGGCCACTGGCCCCACGGCCTGGCCTGCGCGTTCAAGGGGGCCGGCCACGACCGCCTGGCCCACCGCCGGTGGCTGGAGCACGGCCCCTGGCGACTCATCCGCGACGAGGCGCGCGACCTCAGCGTCGTCCAGTTCCACGCCGTCGACGCCCGACCGCCCCTCTGCGTGGAGCAGGCCTGGGAGGGGCACAAGCGGATGGGGCTGTCCGAGGAGGGAGGCGTCGTGTCGGTCGTTCCGCGCTTCAGTCTGTTCAAGCCCACCCTGTACGACCGCAGCAGCCGTACCAGCATCGTCATGGTCCACGACGACCGGCCGGTGCCCCCGCTGGAGATGATCGAGGCCGCCAAGGCACGCTTCCTCCAGCCCTACCTCGACACCCCCATCGACCAGGTCCGCTTCCTGTTCCTGCGCGAGTCCAACGCCCGCCGGCACATGCACGAGCTGTGGCTGCGGGGCCTGTCCTGCCACGCCATCACCGCCACGGGCGAGGTCGACCTGCTGGAGGGCTACCACGCCGACCCGCCCCCACCCCCGGACTGGGTCAAGGCCGAGCAGGACCGCGATGGGCTCGGCTGAATGCGCCGGCCCGCGGCACCGCGCGCCTGGGATTTGGCCCACCGCGTGGTAGCTAGGGGCTGATGATCCGTCTCCCCTCCTACCAGCCGCCGGCGTGCTCCGCCCCGGGCGGGACCCTGCCCGCGTCGAGGGGGGACGGGCCCCCCCTCACGAGGTGGCCATCGCCGAAGAGTCGGGTGGCCGGCCCGGCCCGGTCGCCCGCGAGTGCTCGCAGGTGGGCTTCGTTGCCGGGTACGCCCGGGCGGGTGTCACGGCGTCGCGCGGGCACTCGCCCCAGGTAGGGGGCACGCGTCTCGATGGAGCCCACCCTTCCAGCCGCCGCTGGCACCCCGGAGCCGGTCCTGCTGTGGATGGCCACCGGGGCGGCCGGCCTCCTGCTGATCCAGCAACTGGTGGCATGGCTCCGGCGCCGACACCGGGTGTGCCACCTGTGGGCGGCGACCTGGGGGTTGGGGGCCGGAGGCTGGTCGGTGGCGAGGTGGGCCGGGTTGCACGGCCAGAGCCTGGGAGGCGTCTCCGCCGCAGTGGCCGCCGCCCTCTGCCTGGCGATCATGGCCGGGGGCATCCTGGGGGTGATCGGCAACCTGCGGCGTCCGGCGATGCCGGCGAAGGGGGTGCTGGCGGTGATGGGGACCGGCCTGGCGCTGGCTTTGGCCTGGGCGGCCGCACCCGCCCCCCTGGGGCCGGTGGTCGGCGTGCGCCGCGCCATCGGCGGCGCCGAGATCCCCATCGTCGAGCCGGGGTTCGTGGTGGGCATCGCCGCCCTCGGGCTCACGTTCCTGGTCACGGTGGCGATGCTTCGCCTGGCCCTGCGCCAGGAGCGCCCATCGGGCGACGTGGCCCTCGTCGCCTCGGGCGCGCTGGTCTGGCTGGCCAGCCTGTGCAACGACCTGTTGTTCGCCATGGGGCTGTGGGTGTCGACGCCGCTGCATGCCGCCGGTGCGCTCGTCCTGGCGGTCGTCATCGGCGCGGTGCTGGCCGTGGTCGAGGTCGGCGCGGGCGCTGCGGCACTGCCGGCGCCGGGACGGCAAGGGCCGCCGGGTGGTGGGCGTCCCGACGAGCCGGCGATGCGGGTGCCGTTCGAAGACCAGCCCACCCGGACCCATCGGTCCCTCGACCCCGACAACGAGCAGACCGTCGACCTGGACGGGCGGGACGACCACGGAGGGCCGCGGCGCGACGACATGATGCTCGAAGCCCTGGCCGAAGCCCGTGCGGCCAGCGAGGAGCGACAGCGGTTCCTCGCCCGCGCCAGCCACGAGCTGCGGACCCCCCTCCACGGCATCCTGGGCATGACCGAGCTGGCCCTCGAGGGCTCGCTCGATCCCACCCGGCGCCGGTACCTCGAGGCGGCCCACCGGTCCGCCCAGGAGATGCTGGCGCTGGTGGAACAGCTCCTGACCCTGGCCCGGACCGAGTCCGACCGGTTCGAGCTGGCCGCGGAGCCCATCGGGCTGCAGGGATTCCTCGACGACGTCCTCGACCTGGTCGCCCAGCAGGCCGCGGACAAGGGAATCGAGCTGTACAGCGTCGTGTCGCCGGGCCTGCCGACCACCGTGATCGGCGATCCCCAGCGCCTGCGCCAGGTGCTGGTCAACCTGGTGGGCAACGCCGTCAAGTTCACCGAGCGGGGGCACGTGGCGGTGCGGGTGTCGGAGCTCCCGGCGGCCCCAGGTCGCGTGGGGCTGCGGTTCGCGGTGGAGGACACCGGACCGGGGATCCCCGAGGAGGAGCAGGCG
Source organism: Deltaproteobacteria bacterium (assembly GCA_003694325.1). Lineage (GTDB taxonomy): Bacteria > Myxococcota_A > UBA796 > UBA796 > UBA2385 > J125. Next base: position 589 of record RFKJ01000831.1, on the reverse strand, counting down.
CTGGTCATGGAGGCCTTCGGCCAGGGCGCGGTCGGCCGGGGGCGAGGGACCGGGCTGGGGCTGGCGGTCTGCGCCGAGCTGCTGCGGCGCATGGGCAGTGAACTGCGGCTGGAGAGCCGGGTGGACGAGGGGACCACCTTCTCCTTCGAGGTGGAGCTGGAGCTGGAGGATCCCACCGACGAGATCACGGTCATCGACCCGGTGCTGGTCAAGGGGGAGCGCGTGCTCATCGCCGACGATCACCCGGGCTCGGCGGCATCGCTGAGGTCCGAACTGGCCGCGTGGCGCCTGGTGACCACCACCGTCGGCAGCGGCGAGGAAGCCCGCGTGGAGCTGGAACGCGCCCGGGCGGCGGGTCGCCCCTACACCGTCCTGCTCGTGGACGCCGAGATGCCGGGGGTCGATGGCTGGGCGCTGCTCGACCTGGTGGCGGGCCCCGACGCACCGGAGCCCGGTCCCGCCGTCATCCTCATGCTGCCGCCCGACGCGCCGCCGGGCCAGGACGCCGAGGCGTTGCGACGGGGCGCACGGGCCGTCATCGGCAAGCCCCTGCGCATTGCGGACCTGCACCAGGCGCTGTTGCAGGCCG
>RFKJ01000830.1 GCA_003694325.1 Deltaproteobacteria bacterium | reverse complement strand
CCCGGCTGTCATCGCAGTCGTCGCCGCCGGTGGTGTCGGTGTCGAAGCCGTCGCCGTCGGCATCGTAGTCGGATGCGCCGTCGCAGTCCTCGTCGGTGCCGTCGTACCAGGTCTCGGTCGCGCCGGGGTGGACGTCAGCCCGGCCGTCGTCACAGTCGTCGCCGCCGGTGGTGTCGGTGTCGAAGCCGTCGCCGTCGGCGTCGAAGTCGGACGCGCCGTCGCAGTCCTGGTCGGTGCCGTCGTACCAGGTCTCGGTCGCGCCGGGGTGGATGTCGGCCCGGCTGTCGTCGCAGTCGCCGCCCACATCCGACGTGTTGTCGGGTCGGTCGCAGGCATCGACGGTGTCGTCGCCGGCGTAGCCGTCGCCGTCGGCATCCAGGGGCCACGCCACCGGCGTGCACGGGGCATCGCCCGAGTCCGTGGCCGCTGCACCACTGTCGGCGGACTTGCCCGCGCACGCCGCGCACAGGGCCAGCGGTGCCAGCAGGTGGAGGGAGAGCGGGCGCATGGCGTCAGATCTCCGGGTCGATGGGGCACTCGGGGGGGCGGCTGCCCACGGCGGTCAACGCGCACTGCTCATGAGTAGGCGCGTCACACTCATCCATGCCCAGCCCTCCCTTGGCGATGTCTGTGGTCGCATATGCACCGCCGACCATCAGATCATCCCCCGGTCCTCCGAGCATGACGTCGTCGCCGTCATCTCCACAGATCACGTCGTCGTCGGCTTCTCCGAACAGCTTGGTGTCGTCACCCCCGCCGCCGGCGATGCCGTCGTTGCCGGCTTCGCCGTGGATCTCGTCGGCGCCCTCGCCGCCGTTGATGGTGTCGGCGCCGAGCCCGCCCCACACCGTGTCGTCACCGGCGCCGGCGTAGATGGTGTCGTCACCCCCGCCGCCGCGGATCTCGTCGCCGTCGGGGTGTCCCCAGATGACGTCAGCGTCGGCGCCGCCATCGAGGGTCTCGTGGTAGCCGTTGTCGGTGTCGGGGTCGCGGGAGCCGTGCAGCTCGTCCGTTCCGCCGGAGCCCAGCATCAGGGCTTCCATGGCGACCAGGTCGTGGCGCAGGTCGTACTCGCACTCGTCGCCACCCTCTCCGGCGGTGCAGGCGGTCCCGCTGACGACCTGGTTGTGGTGGAAGGTGAGGTGGTCGGGGGCTTCGGTGCCCATCAGCCGGACATCGGCCAGGGGATCGTTACCCTGACCGCAGAAGAAGCGGCGGGTGGCGTTGGTGTCGGTCGCCACGTCGTAGACCGTTGCCACGCCGAACGCGCAGTAAGCGTAGTGCACCGGCACGCCCGACGTCTCGTCGAAGCAGATCCACTCCGCGCTGTGATCGGAGTCCTTGATCATGGTGACCTTGCTGTTCACCACGTAGGAGCCGGCGATGCTCTCGTCGCTGGACAGGAAGCGGTTTGCGTGGCACTGCCAGGAGTCTCCACCGGCATCGTAGTCGCACATGTCCGTGCCCGACGGGGCGTCGCAGGCAAAGGTACCGAGGTCGACACCGGCAGCGTCTGCGTAGACAGGGCCGGCGAACGCGGCATGTCCCGAGGCCAGGGCGAGCGCCATCAGGCAGAGCCACAGGTAGAGGGCGCGGAGTGGGACCGGGGCACGGTCAGCGCCGATCAGCGCGACGGGGGCGAGCGGTGCGGGGGGGAGGGCGAGTTGCATGGGAAAGCTCCGGGTCGTCGGAGGGAGAGGCGCGATACGAGCCGCGGCCGTGGCCACGTTACCACGGGCGCTCCTGCCGGCGGCCGCCCGCGCCTGCAAGGCGCCCGACCTGAGAGAAAGCCCTGCGCTACTGCCGCCGCAGGAACACGATCCCGCGCTCGGTGTCGTCTTTGATCCCCTCGGCATCGACCCACGCCCACCGCGCCGACCAGCAGCGGTCGCCCCAGGCCTGCCCTTGCAGTGCCAGGTGGTGGGTGCGCCAGGCTTCGCGATCGGAGTTGGTCACCAGCGCCGAGTCCAGGTCCGGCACCAGGTCCAGCCGGGCGACGCCCCCCTGCCAGTCGCCGACGACCAGGCCGCCCATGGCGCTGCTGGGGTCGGTCGCGTTGCTGGCGGTGTGACGCCCACTGTCCGGGTACAGGGTCAGGTGTTCACCCTCGATGGGGACCGTGTGTGTGATGCGCAGAAACGCACGGAAGTGCTCGGCGCCGGTGTCGCCTTCGCACGCGGGCAGGGGGGCGGTGCCGGTGTCGGCCGGTGCGGCGGTGTCGGCCGTGTCCGGCAGGCTGCCGCCGACGCTGCCGTCTCCCTCGACCACCGCGTCGTCGGGTCCGGTGCGGTAGAAGGCGGCGATCCAGTCCCCGGCCAGGGCGCCGCCGTCGGTCGTACACGCGATGAGCATCCAGAGCAGCATCACCACCTCCCCGACAGGCCGACGCCGTCGGCGCTGACGATGGGCTGAAGATCCAGCGCCGACATGGCGGTGGGCTTGTCGTGGGAACGGCCGTGCCGGGCCAGCAGGTGGTGCAGCACGGGCACGCCGACGCCGATGCTGGCGCCGGCGAGGTGGCCGACCCACACGTCGGTCGGATCGTGCATGAGGGCGTCGACGCGGAGCTGGCCCTGCAGGTTGGCGACCATGAAGGCCGTGGGGAAGAGCAGTAGCGACAGGCCGGCGTTTTCGGCGTGGCGGTCGATGGCGTCGATGGCGTAGACGGTGGCGTAGCCGTAGGCCACCGATGCGACGGTCGAGGTGTGGCCGCTGTAGTAGCTGCGCCAGGTGTCGGCGTCGGTGAGCTTGTCGGCGGCCAGGGCGAAGTCTTCGTCCGTCCAGGTCGACATGTCCTGGAAGGCCACGGGCCGAGGTTCGGCGACCGTGCCGCTGACGACCCGCTGCACGCCGTACTGCAGGGCCACGATCTCCAACATCACGGTGCCATTGGTGATCAGCCCGTTGCGTTCGGGCAGCGCCAGCGGCGACAGGGCGGCGCCGCCGAGGGCCGAGTACAGCAGGACGTCGCTGGCGGTCCTGGCGCCGGCGTCGGGGGAGGTCCGGGTCGGCAGGCGGTCCCTGCGTTGTGCGCCGCTGCCGGCCTTGCCCTGCTGGACCGTGGACGTCTGCGACCAGTTGTCCTGGCCGTTTGCGACGACGTCGATGCTGCTGCCCCAGGCGATGAGCCCGGCCGATCCGATCAGCAGCGGAAGGTCGACGCTGGCGCTGAGCACCATGCCCGCGGGCATCTCTACGGAGTACCAGCGCTGTGCACCGGCGGCGAAGCGGCAGCGCTCGACCGTGGGGTGACGCCAGGTCGGTGCCAGGCGGGCCAGCGGGCCGCGGTCGGCCTGCCAGGTGGCGCGGCAGGCGTCCCGGCTGGCGTAGCCGGGCGGGTTCGGCGCCTCGCGGACCGGGATGTCCAGCGGCGGGACGCCGGGCAGCGGCTGCATGGGCGGCAGCGGTGGGGGCTCTGACGCGGTGGTCCACGGGGAGCTGGTGCCGTCTGCGGGAGGGACGTCGGTCCAGGGCGAGTCGGGCGGCGACACCATCCAGGGCGAGTCGGGCGGGGGCGTGGGCAGCGCTTCCGATGCCGCCGGATGCGGCGCTTCGTCGCCCTCCGCTGGCGGCTGCGGGGCGTCGCTCTCCTCGGAGGTGGAGTCGTCGCTGGCGCCGCTGTCGAGCGCCCAGGGGTCGTCGTCGTCGGCGCGCGCGACACCGGACGTACCGCTGGCCAGCAGCGTGCTGGCGAGCAGCAGGGGGCCGAGAGGGGCGCGGTGGGGACCTCGCATGCGTGCTCCGTGGCTGGCCGCAGCGCGACAGTGCGCGGCAAGCATAGAGCGTGGCGCCCGCGCTGTGGGTATCGTGTCCGGGTCGTGCCCGTCCCCTGCCTCCTCCTGCTGTCCTCCCTGGCCGCCCACGCGGCGGGCGATCTGCCGCCCGCGGACCGCTGGCTGGCCACCGACATGGTGGCGGTCGGGGTGGCCGCGGATGGCTCCTTGGGCAACCCCGACGCCGGCCTGGGGCTGGTCTTCGACCCCGACGGCGCCGAGGGCCCCTTCCCCCCGGGCGGCGACGTGCTGCTGCCCGGCCGGGCGTTTGAGACCTGGGCGCTGCAGGCCGGCGCCGACGCCTGGGTCCAGGCCGCACCGGACAGCGGCAGCGACCTCGAGCTGCGCTGGGATCCACCGGTCGACGACGGGCGCCTGGCCTGGCTGCACGGCAGTGTCGACGCCGACATGCTCTTGGTCGACGCCTGGGTCGTCCTGCCGTGGGGCCAGCCCGTGGCCTGGCTGCTCCTGGACCTGGAACCCACCGTCGATCTCGACGGCGCGTGGCTCGCTCGCAGCTTCGACCCCGACATCGACTCGCCCCTCGACGGCAGCAGCCGGACCAGCAACGCCGTGCAGGACGGCGTCGTGGTGGCGTCCGGCGCGGTGGACGGGCGGGCCTGGGCGCTGGCCGCGGTCGGCGGGCAGGGCGGGATCTGTTCGTGGTGCAGCCTGCCCTCGGACATCGTCGCCGGCACGTCGAGCAGCGAGGGCGACCAGCAGCTCGGCCTGGCGGTCGACCTGGGCGACGTGCTGGCCGGGGAGGGGGTGCGGGTGCTGTTCGCCTATGGCTTCGGCGTCGACAGCGGCGCCGCGGTGGCGGCCGCGCAGGACGCCGCCGCGTCGGTCGACCTCGACGGCGACGGGGCAGACTGGACCGACGACTGCGACGACCTCGACGCCACGGTCTCGCCCCTGGCCGAAGAACTGCCGGGCACCGGGGTGGACGAAGACTGCGACGGCGTGGTCGACGAGGACGAGCCGGCGGACACCGGCGTGTCGGGCCGCGACGACTGGGACCAGGAGATTCCGGCTGGCGACACCGGGCAGGACCTGGCGCCCGCGACCCGCCAGACCGGTGGCTGCACCACGTCGACCACCGGTCGGGGCGGGTGGGGGTGGCTGCTCGCGACGGCCCTGCTGCTGCTCCGGAGGCGCCGGTGACCCTGCTGATCTGCTTGCTGGCCTGTGTCTCCTCGTCCGGTGAGACCGGTGGTGGTCCCACCACCCCGGGGGCCACGGACCCCCGCTGGCCCGACCCTGCGCTGTCGCTGTCCGGGCGCGTCCTCGACCCGACGCTGGACGGCGACCCGGCCCTGTCGCTGACCGTGTCCATTCCAGACCGGGCCGACGTCGACTGTGACGTGGACCTGGAGCTGGTCGGGGTGGAGGGCGCGCTGCGCACTGCAACCCTGGCGCTGGCTGCGACCGACGCCGACGTGGCCTGGTCCTTCGACGGCCGCGACGACCAGGGGGCCCGCTTCCCGCCGGGGCTCGTCGATGTCCGGGCGTGGACGGACTGTGCCGACGGCAGCCGTGGCTCGGCGACCGCGACGCTGGCGGTGGTGCGCCTGGCGCCGGCGGAGATCGCGCTGGCGGGCGAGGGCAAGGTGCCCCTGGCCTTCCACAAGCTCGACCTGGTGACGGTCGGGGTGACCCCCATCGACATCAGCGAGTACCGCCTCGCCGCGGGGCTGTTCACCGATACGGCGCCGACCGTGTCGCCGTGGACGGACCCGGACATGCCGCCATGGACGGATGACCCCGACGCCGTCGCCCGCAACCTGCCGGCGGCCTTCGTCCTGGGCAGCGCCCCCTCGGTCGAGGTGACCCCGGCGACGGAAGACGATCACGGCCGCGTGCTGCTCCCCGATGGCGTGGCGGTCCAGCTCCTGACCGATGCGGGGGCGGTGGACTGGACCGCGGGCATCGCGCTCGACCTCGATCCCGTCGAGGGCAGCGTCGGGCAGGAAGACCAGGTGATCACCTGGACCTGGTCGGCCTGCTTCGATGGCGACTGTACGACCGTCCCCGGCAGCCGCCAGACGGTCCACCACCTCTACCGGCTGCTCGGCCCGTCGCAGCTCCGCGACGGCAGCGCCGATGGCTACGCCGACGGCACGCCCTGGGTGGGCGTGCTGGCTGACACGGTCGATGCGGTGGAGGGGGCGACCGACGCCGCCGCCGTCATGGACGCGCTGCGCGACCGGGTCCACGACGACCCCTGGCTGGTCTACGATCCGGGCGACTCCGCCTACTCCGACTACGAGGGCAGCTACATCTACTGGGAGAGCATCACTTCGCAGCTCTCGGCCTGGCTGGACCGGCGCAAGGGGCTGCACCTCTACTGCCACTCGGTGAGCTGCCTGCTGTCGACCCTGGCCCAGTCCTGGGGCGTGGACGCCGAACAGATCGTGCTTGGCGTCGGCTTCCAGACCAACCTTGCGCGGGCGGCCGGGACGGAGACCTGGGGGCGCTGGTACTTCAACAGCCACAGCGTCGCCACGACCGACCACGGCGGCACCATCTGGGACGCAGCCGTCGACCTGGACGGTGACGACGACCCGTACAACGAACCGGTCGTTCCGGTGAGCCCCAAGGGAATGGACGGTGCCGAGTACTTCTGGCGCCTGACCTACGACGACATCGGCATCGTCAACAGTGGCAAGTGCTTCGTGGAGTAGGGGACCAGGCCACGGGCTCGGGGCTGGGGGGCCGGAGATCGCACGGCGATTCCATGCGAGAGACGTGGACGATCCCGTCCGGGAGGCCCGCCCGGCGCGAGCGTGGAGCCCGCCCCCGGGTCACCCGGGGGCGGTGCCGTTCCCGCTGCCTACTCGACCACCACCCGGTCGGTTCCGGTCCGTCCGAAGGTCTCGGGGTGGTACATCTCCTCGGCCTTGGCGGGCGGGGTGACGTATACCCCGGGGGTGGTCGCCCGAGCGACATAGCTGTACTCGTAGACCCCCGGGCTGAGCAGGGTGGCGAAGGCCTCCACCCGGTCATCGCGGAGGTTCTCGTGCTCGTACCACGGGTGCCACCACCACCACCATTCGGGGGTGTCCGGTCCCCGCAGTCGGGATGCCTGCGCGTCGTCCACGGGCAGGTCCTCGCTGACGGCCAGCTCGGGGTTGATGGCCTCCAGCCCGGCGGGGAGCGGGTCGACCAGGGCGACATGGGCGCGGCGTCCATCCGCGACCATGCGGAGGCGGACCCGCACCCGGGCGCCCGCGGCGATCCGCCAGGACCCGTCCTCCAACCGCCGGACATCGTCGGGGTCGTCCACCGCCTCGTAGCTGCGCAGGACCACGAAGCCGCGGTCGGCCGGTTCCAGGTCCAGGCTGCGCGGAGCGTAGCGCAGCCCCACCCGGTAGTACATGCGCCCCCGGCCGTCGCGTTGCAGGATCAGCGGGGCCGGCGCTTCCCCGGCCAGGGCGACGACGTCGGCCATCGGCACCCGGGTGGTGACGTGCTCGGTGCTCCGACCGTGGAAGGCATGGTCTCCGATGTAGGTGTCCCCGAGCCAGGCGCGGGCGACGAAGTCGGGCGTGTCGGCTTCATGGACCTGGAAGTAGCGATCCAGGGCCACCAGCACGAAGGCGTTCTCCTGGGTGTTGCCCCAGCGCCCCTGGACCCGGTGGTCGAGGAGCCCGCGCACCAGCTTGGGCACCAGGTCGTTGCCAGGACGGACCTCGACGAGGGCCTCGAGCAGGATGGCGTCGGTCCGGCGGCTGCTGTGCAGCACCAGGTAGTCACCCTCGCCGTAGGACGTGGTGAACTGCGCGGCCGCGGCGGTCTCGGACACCTGGTTGCCGAGGTGGGCCAGGATCCGTTCCACGGCGGCATCGCGCCGCCCGTCGGCCAGGGTGGGCAACAGCCACCCCAGGGCTTCCAGGCTCAGGCCGTCGGGGTGCTCGCGATCCGCGATGCCCGCCTGGTCCAGCAGGCGGGCGGCCCGGGCCGGGTCGCTGTCGTGCATCAGCCGGCGGACGTACAGGGCATAGGCCGTCAGGGCGTGCCGCACGCTGGCGGGGTATCGCCGGGGCAGCCTGGACTCGATCCTGCGCAGGTAGTCGACCGTGCGGCGACGGGTCTCGTCCGGGGGGGCGTAGCCCTTGGCCTCGGCTCGAGCGAGGGCATGCGCCACGTGGAGGGTCACGTAGGGCCAGCTCGTCTCGCCGCGGCGCCAGAATCCCCACCCCCCGTCGGGGTTCTGCAGGCGGGCCAGCTCGTCGAGATCGCGCTGCATCGAGGCCTCGATCTCCTCGGCCGACGGCATCCCCTCGGCGTCGAAGGCGTCGAGGACGTCGCGCAGGGCCGCCACCGACAGGACCCGTGACGCGCGCTGTTCGGCGCATTCGTAGGGGTAGTTCTGCAGGTAGAGGAAGGCGTCGGTCAATGCCGAGAGGGCGGTGGACGAGGTGGTGATCTCCAGGCCACCGAATTGCGGCCACACCTCCGAGGGGGCCTGCACGGGCTGCAGCACCGTGCCCGGGTCGCCGCCGGTCGATCTCCCGGACGGCGGTCGACCGCCGATCTCGCCGTAGGTGGCAAAGGCTTCGCTGGTCGCCGGGGTCCACACCGGCACCTCGAAGCTCGCGGCGTCGGTGGCCTCCCCGTTCCCGTCCGGGCCGACGCCGCGCGCCCGGATCGCGACCTGGAACCGGGCGGTGCCGGCCTGGGTCGTGGTGGTCGGCAGGCGAACCTCGACCCGGTCGTTGGGGGGAACCTCGAAGTGGCGGCCGGCCCGGAGGCTTCCGGCAGGTTGCGCCTCGAACTCGACGGTGGGGTCCACGTCGTCGATGAACCGCGCGTAGCGGGCCTCGGCGGCGAGGTCCACGCCCAGCGGCTCGTCGGTCTGGTTCTGGACCACCAGCGGCAGCTCGAACCGGTCCCCGAAATTGAGGAAGCGCGGCGCCGACGGGCGCAGCATCAGCGGCAGGCGCGCCGTGATGGTGGCTTCGCCCGAACCGAACCGGTTTCCATCCTCGACGGCGACCGCCGTCACCCGGTAGCGGGTCAGGCTGTCGGGAAGGTCCAGCGGCACCGTGAAGTGGCCGGGTCCGTCTCCTTCGGCGGCGGGCAGGAACAGGGCGAGTGCCCGGAAGTCGCTGCGAACCTCGATGGCCGGGCCGGCGGCCTGACCCGGTTGGGGTTCGGGTGGCGCCGCGTCCTCGGCCATCACGCTCTCGGCCATGGGAGGCGCCATGGCCGGCGCGCCGGCGTCTCCTTCCATGACGGCGTGCAGCGAGCGGGGCTGGGCCTTGGCGCCGCTGCCCGCGCCCTCCCCGCTCCCGAAACCTCCCAGGTCGGCGGGGTCGTTGAGCCAGACCCAGGTGCGGAGGTCGTCGGTGCGACTGCCGGGGCTCCGACGGGTGTAGAAGACCTCGAGGGGATCGGGAATGCGGTAGCCCGTCAGGGCGAGCACCGACTCGTCGACCACCACGACGGCCAGCTCGGGGTTCCGGGCCGGCTGGCCGTCGGCGTCGGTGACCGTGATGTCCAGGGTGGTGTGGGCCCCCGGTTCGACGGCGTCGGCCGCAGGTCGGACATCGACCTGGAGCTTGCGGGGGAGGGGCGGCACCGGGATCTCGAGGCGACCGGTGGCGAAGGCGGGCCGCGTCGGCAGGTTGCCCCGCTTGGCGCCGTCGTCGTCGGGGCGGGGGGCCTGGCCGACCAGGTCGACGACCACCGTGAGGTTGGGGATGTGTCCGTCGGTGATCGGGATGGCCAGCTCGGCCGTGTCGCCGCGCAGGGTGATGGGCGTTGCCTGCTCGATGCCGCTGCGCTGTACCGTCCACACTCCGTGGGCATCGGCGAAGGGCGCCTGGACCAGGATCCGCGCGGTGTCACCGGGTTGGTATCTGTCCTTGTCGGGGATGAGGATCACCTGTTCCTGGGTGATCCCGCGATCCCGCGGGTGGTCTCCGCTGTCCCCGGCCACCCAGACCGAGATCTCGCTCTCGTTGGGGCGGCCGTGGCTGTCCAGGACCGTGGCCCGGACGGTGAATCGTCCCCCGCCCTTCGGCTTGAAGGTACAGGTCACCGGGTCGGTGGTCCACGCGTCGGTGGTCGGAGGGTTGCTGACGGCGTCGCAGGTCTCGACCTGCTCCTCCACCTGGGACCACTGCCCCTTCTTGTCGGGGGCCCAGCGCGTCGTCCACCACCGAAGCCGGATGGGCCGTCCGGCGACGGGGTGGCCGTCGATATCGACCGCCACCGCTTCCACCCGGACCGGTCGGCCGGCCTCGTAGAACGGATGGGCGGTGCGCAGCCCCACGTACACCTCGGCGGGGTGGACGAGCAGCGACGTCGACGCGGCCCAGGCCTGCCGGTTGACATCGGTCACGACGGCCTGGGCTTCGAGCCGGACCGGTTGGGGGCGTTCCATGGCGGACAGGCGGATGTCCACGTGGTGGGCACCGGTAGCGTCGGTGGTGCCGGTCAGCGGGGGGGGCGGTTGGAGCGCCCGCTCCCGATGGAATCCCCACCAATCGCCGGCCCACCAGGGCACCCACCGGCCGAATCGCCAGCCGTCCTGGTTGGGGGGGTGGTACTCGGTCCACGAGGGGGAGACCGTCCAGCGCACCTCGGCGCCGGGCAGCCCGCCACCGGCGTAGTAGGCCGCCTTGACCGTGGCGGTGGCGGTCTGACCCAGCACCACCGGGCCGGGGCTGGATTCGGCCTGGACCTCGAACTCGGGCCGCCGGAACTCCTGCACCTCGAAGCGGTGCACCCGGCGGGTACCGCTGATTCCGTCCACCTCGGCGACGAGCTGCAGGCTGGCGGTGCCGAGGTTGATGTCGTCGGGCAGCTCGAGGGCGAGGTCGAAGCCCCCCAGGGGGGACAGGGCCGCCTTGCCGCGGGCGATCTCGGCGCTGCGTGCGTCCGTGAGGACCCATTCGATACTGGTCGGGGTCCGGTCGCCGAGCTGGTGGAGCGACCGGACGTCACCGCCCAGGTCCCGATCGATCACCCGCAGCCACCCCTTGACCCGGGCCGTCTCGCCGGGCTTGTAGAGGTGTCGGTCATCGAAGACGTACCAGGCCAGCGACGCCCCGGGGTCCCGCTGCTGCCAGGTGATTCCGCCACTGGTGCCGGTCGGCGACAGCAGGGCGACGTCGTCGCCCTTGCGGGCCACCAGGACCTGGGGAGCCTCGCGGCGGCCGGGCAGGGACAGGGTGGCGAGGCCATCGGCGTCGGTGGTGGCTCGCCCGCCGCCCGGCAGGAGCTGCACCGTGGCGCCGCCGACCGGGCTGCCGTCGGCGAGATCCGTCACCCAGGCGATGAGCTGCCGGTGGTCGGCCAGCGCGGTGACGCCCAGGTCCGTCCGCTGGACCCAGGACACCTCCGAGAGCCGCCGCCACGAGTCGACCGGGCGGACGGGTTCCACCCACACGACGAGCTGTCCCGGGTCGTTGCCGAGCCACTCGCCGAGGTCGATGTCGGTCTGGACCATGGCCGAACCGGCCCCATCGACCCGGATCGTGCGGTCGGCCAGGATGGTTCCGGGTGGGGGCGGCAACTCGACGTCCTCCCGGTACCAGCCGCGGTGTCCGCGCCATCGCACGAACGCCGCCCAGTCGTCCTCGGTGACCCGCGACACCCGGAGGCGGAGCGAGTCGATGGCGATGGTGTACACCGAGTAGACCGGCCGGCCCTTCGGGTCGAGCACCCGCAGGTCGGGGCCGGGCGCGTACAGGGAGGGGCGCGGGGGCTCCCCCTTGCCGGTGCGCTTCGTCACGACGACGTCGTCACCGAGTGTCTGGCCCCAGACGTCGGTGAGCCGGCCATCGACGGTGATCCGGTAGGTGGTCTGCTCCTCCTTGATGCCGCCGATGTTGAGCCACGAGCCGGACACGTAGATCGCGGCGTCGGGGATCTCGGGCTCCACGTCGACCATGTCGATCTCGAAGGCGTCGCCGTCGAGGTTGTTGCTGAACTGGAGCTGGATGGTGTCGTCGGGGCGGCAGCGGTCCTGGTAGCCGCAGCGGCTGTCCGTCAGCCGGAGCGCGCCGTAGGTCTGGAAGCTGAAGCCCTGGTCTCCCCGGGTCGTCCGCGGTCCCTCGGCCGACGGGGTTCCCGCGGGAACCAGGACATCCACGGTGGCGTCGGGGGGAAGGGGCTGGTCCGGAACGACCGCGATCCACCGGTGGGGCCCGCGGGCGTCGGACTGCTCGACCAGGCGCCGGGCGGTCGGGTCGGCGTCCAGCTCCTTACGGGTGGCGAGGTGGGTGGGCCGGACCGTGCCGCCGGCTCGGACGGTGAGCATGGCGTGGACGGCGTCGGGGTCGATGGCCTGGTCGAAGGCCAGGAAGATGACCGGCTGGCGCGGTTGCGGGCCGTGGTCGGGCCAGGAGGTGACCAGGCTGGGGGGCGGAGTGCGGAACTGAAACCGGGCATCGGCTTCGAGGGTGCCTCCCACCGCGCTGCGGGTGCCGGCCGGGACCGTGACGGTGTACTCGGTGGCCATGGGAAAGCGGCCGGTCGGTTCGAACACCACGGTTCGGGTGCCCAGCCATCGCCATTGTCCGGCGGGCTGGGGTTCGAGCTGCACCGGAAGCCGGGTGGCGGCGTCATCCTGGCCGGTGACCGACACCATGGGCTGGTCGAAGGTCAGGCTGAGCCGCGGGGCCAGGGGGACGTCGCCCTGGGGCGAGACGCGCAGGACCTGCAGCGGGGCGGTGGCGACGTCGGGCGGTGCGTCGTCGACGGATGGGGG
>RFKJ01000829.1 GCA_003694325.1 Deltaproteobacteria bacterium | reverse complement strand
GCCGAGCACCGTGCGGTGCCAGCCGTGCCGGGCCAGCACCCCCGGCAGGCGCGGATCGCCGGTGACGAGGTCGATGGCCAGCAGGCTGTGGTGCTGGCTGCTGCCCGGGGCGGCGACCGACGACAGGATGGTGGCGTCCAGGCGGGTCCCGCACCACAGGCCGCGGTCCTCCAGGTCGAGCACCGCCGCGATCTGGGCATCGTCGTGGAGCGCCCGGATCCGGGCGGCCTCGGCTGCCGACAGCCGTCCGACCGCCACCCAGTGCCGGAGGGCCGGCAGCAGGCGGCTGCGCCAGTTGGCCACGCTGGTGGCGTAGCTGCGTCCCGCCGGACCGCGGCCCCGAGCCTGCAGGGCGATCCCCATGGTCGCCAGCTCGTCGCGCGCCGCGGCCAGCGCCGCGGCAGCCGGAGCCTGCAGCTCGACGCGGCGCCCCGACAGGGTCACCGACGCGGTGTCCAGTGACGCCTGGAAGGCGGCCACCTCGGCCTCGTCCCGGAAGCGGATGGTCGGGGGCGGCTGCCCCCGGGTGAGCATCACCGCCCCGTACATCGCGGTGAGCCGGGCGATGACGGGGTCGGGGGACTCCTGCCAGCCGCTGTCCGCCGGCGACGCCACCGGCAGCCCGCCCCCCGGCGGACCGGCGGACCCGGCCCCGCAGATCACCAGCAGCATGAAGGCGACTGGCGGCATAGCTCTTGCTGTGTTTCGGAACATGACCCACGGCCTGCAACGATACCTTCCGCTGACCGAGTTGCGGAACTGGCGGCCGTCCGACCTTCCCCACGACCTCGTGGCGGCGCTGGCGGTGGCGGTCCTCTCCGTGCCCCAGGGCGTCGCCTACGCCCTCATCGCCGGCCTGCCGCCGGCGGCGGGGCTGTACGCGGCCGCCATCCCGGCGATGGTCGGGGGGCTGTTCCGATCCTCCCGCTACGTCGTGGCCGGCCCCAGCAACGCGCTGTCCCTGCTGGTCGGCGGCGGCGTCGCGACGCTGGCCGCCTCCACCGGCGCCAGCCCCATGGAGATCGCCGTCACGGTCGCCCTGATGGTCGGCCTGATGCAGGTCGCCGCCGGGCTGCTGCGCCTGGGAGCCCTGGTCGACTACATCAGCAACCCGGTGGTACTCGGCTACATCACGGGTGCGGGGGTCCTCATCGCGGTCGGCCAGCTCCCCAACCTGACGGGCACCCCCATGGACCGGGGCGACCTGTTCACCCGGCTCGCGTCGTGGGTGTCCGGGCTCGGAGGGGTCGACACCCTCACCCTCGGGATCGGGCTGGGTACCACCGCCCTGGTCGTCCTGCTGCGGGTGATCGACCGGCGGATCCCCGGCGCGGTGGCGGCCATGGCCGCGGGCATCGGCGCGAGCATGGCCTTCGACCTCCAGGCCCGGGGGGTCCGGGTGGTGGCCGATCTGGCCCCGATCCCGGCATCCCTCCCGCCGCTGACCGTGCCCGACCTCTCCCACGCCGCCGCGCTCATGCCCCTGGCCGCCGCCGCCACGGTGCTGTCCCTGGTGGAGAGCAGCTCCCTGGCCCGGGCCATCGCCGCCAACACCGGCGAACGACTGGACACCAGCGTCGACTTCACCGGGCAGGGGCTCGCCAACATCGCCGCGGCCTTCACCGGCGGCTACCCGGTCTCAGGAAGCCTGTCGCGGTCGATGCTCATGTGGCAGGCGGGGGCCCGCAGCCGCCTGGGTCCGGTCATCGCCGGCCTGCTGGTGCTGAGCGTCCCGCTGTTCGCCGGCCCCCTCGTCGATCACACCCCGGTGGCCAGCCTCGCCGGCCTGTTGCTGGTGCTGGCCTGGGATCTCGTCGACCGCCAGCGGATCCGCATCACCCTGCACAGCGGTCTCGGCGACAGCGCCGCCTTCCTGGTCACCCTGGTGGGCACCTGGCTGCTCGACCTCGACAAGGCCATCTACCTGGGCGTCCTCATCTCCATCGCCCTGTTCCTGCGGCGGGCTCGGCTGCTCACCGTCCGGGAGCTGGCCGTCGACCGCGACGGGCAACTGCGGGAGGCCACCAGCGGCCTGGCCCCCGACGACGACGAGCTGCCCGAGCTGTCCGACGGCTTCCGCCCCTGTCCCCAGCTCCGGATCCTCCACGTCGAGGGCAGCCTGTTCTTCGGGGCCGCCAGCGAGCTGCAGCACGTCCTCGACGTCGCCGCCTCCGACCCCGATCTCCGGGTGCTCATCGTCCGACTCAAGCGCTGCCAGGGGCTCGACGTCACCGCTGCCGAGGTCCTGCGCAGCGCCGCCGAGCTGTTTCGTCGCACGAACCGCCACCTGATCCTGGTGGGGATGCGGCCACCGGTGATGGCCCGCCTGCGCGCCTTCGGCATCGTCGATGCCATCGGCGACGATCACCTGTTCCCGACCGAGCCGGGATGGTTCGTGGCCATGGACCACGCCATCGAGCAGGGCCTGCGGTTCCTCGACGGTCCCGACTGCGAGTGTGGCCACACCGATGCCGACACCTGCCCCCTGCGGGAGTACCTGGAGATGCGGCGCAGGCTCCGGAACCCCGAATCGACCGGCGCCGGCGCCCCGGGCGCGGAGTCGGCAAGCCGCGAGACCGGGTGAGCCAGGAGAAATCGGACCCGGGTCGGGCGCCGCGCCCTCCCCGGCGGGGATCAAGGCGACGGGGTCCCGAAGCCGTTGAGCCGATCGACGACCTCGAACAGGTCCCCCACCGCGTAGAAGTCGACCGCCAGGAAATTGACCGGGTGCCCCTGCTCCTCGGCGCACCGGCGCGCCCGGCTCTCCAGCACGTCGGCCTGGTTGACCTCCTCGGCGTTGCTCTCGTCGGACAGCGGATCGCTGAGCCAGTGGTTGACCAGAAACAGCGGGTTGTCGACGCTGCCGCGATTGAGTTCGCACGAGAACTCGGTCGCATCCCAGAAATCGTAGGGCGTGTCGAAGAACAGGTCCCACGCCGCGTGGTACCAGTCCGGCGGTGGTCCGGAATTCTCGGCGCCGATCACGAGGCGGCGGTCCTCGGCGACGAGCTGTCCCAGCGTCGGCATGGTCCCCCCATCCCACGCCCAGGTGCGATCGGTCAGGCCGACCGCGTCGAACACGGCCACGGTGTCCTCCACCGGGATGTGGTCCTCGAAGATGACCAGGACGACCTCGCGGGGATGGGTGTCGAGGAAGGCGGCGATCTCGTCGAGCCCCTCGGCCAGCGGCTGGGCGCCCAGCTCGCAGGATGCGTGGCAGAGGTAGGGCTCACCGTTGTACTCGTAGGTGTCGAGCATGAGGGCCCGGATGCCGTCCTCGAGCTGGCGGGTCAGCCCGTGCTGCTGGTTGGGGATCATCCAGCCGGCATCGGCGTTGGACATGCTGTTGTGGGTGCCGGCGAAGGTCACCGCGTCGAGTCGGCGTTCGCACAGCTCGTCGTGGCCGTTGCAGGCGGTCGCCGACCCGCCCGGGTCCGGCGCAGTGTCGGCACCGCCCGGAGGGCGACCGGCGGTGCAGCAGAGGGCGAGGAGGACGAGCACCGGGGCACCATAGCGCCCTGCACCGGTGGAGGTGGGAGCGCACCGAGGGACGGTCGGCGTGGACCCCGGGCTCGGTGCGCCCGGTCCTTGGGGGTCCGCAGCCCGGCTCACCCGGTGCTGCCGACCCCGCCATCGGCTTCTTCCAACAGGTCGTCGATGTCGTCGGCGTCGATGACCCGCAACGCGATCCCCGCGGAGAACCCGGCCCGAAACATGGCGGCGAGGTCCTTCTCCCGCCGTCTTCGTCGCTGCTCCGGATCGGCGGGTCGGCGGGAGGGAGGGCGGGCCGATCCGAGGCGCCGGCGCCGGGCGTAGGCGCAGGCGCGG
>RFKJ01000828.1 GCA_003694325.1 Deltaproteobacteria bacterium | reverse complement strand
TGGAGCGGGTGTTCGTCAGCGCCCTGCTGACAGTGCCCGAAGCCTTCTCCCCCGAGCAGCCGGCCCTGGAGCTGCTGCACCGGGCGCTGTCGGCCGAGTACGACAGCCGGCTGTCGCGGCTGTTGCGGGAGGAGCGGGGGTGGACCTACGGGGTCCACGGCCTGCTGCGGTTGTGGCCGGGCCACGGCGTCATGGAGATCCGCTTCGCGGTGGATCCGGCGGTGCTGCCCGAGGCCCTGGCGGCGGTGCAGGGCGAGCTGCGGTCCGTCGCGACGGCGCCGCTGGACGGCGGGGAACTGGAGCAGGCCCGGGCGGCCCTGCGCCGGGAGGTGGTCCTGCGGCAGCTCCGGCTCTCCCGATGCGCCCACCAGCTCGCCGTGATGCAGGCCTGGGGCGGGGCGCCCGACGAGGACCGTCGCCTGCTGTCCGCGGCGGCCGCCCTGACGCCGGGGGACGTCCAGCGGGTGGCGGCCGACCTGCAGGCGGCCGGCGTCGTGTGGGTGCTCACCGGCGATCGCGACGCGGTCGAGCCGCGGCTGGACGACAGCGGCTGGCCCCTGACGGCCATCCGCAGCGCCCGGGCCATCGTGGACGGGGACCCGCCGCTGCCTCTATGATGCGCGCCGGGGGTGCTGTGCCACTCCCGGTCTCGCCGGTTGCGACCCGCTCGTGCCCGGCTCCCTCCCTCGAATCGATCCCCTGAACTCCCGGTCGCGATCCCGGTGGACCGGCCCATCCACCGGATCACCGCGCAGCCCTCCCCGGGCCGGACCCGGCGTCGCTACCCTCTCGCCCTCCGAGGCCTCCCCATGCAAGTCGCCCTGCTCCTGGCCATTGCCATGCCGTCGGCCCGCGCCGCCGGCACCTACAGCTCCGAGCCGCAGCACGTCGTGCTCTCCGACGAGGCCAACGTCTTCGAGGAAGCCGAGATCGACAGCGGGTGGTTGCCCACGGACAGTCCGCTGCAGGCCCGCTTCCAGATCGCCGGGCTGGGCGCCACCGGTGTGCTCATGGAGGGAGACGCCGAACTCACCTGGCCCGAAAACCTCAACCTGCACTTCCAGCCGGAGCCCGGCAGCGGCGAGATGGTGGTCGATGCCAGCCTGGCGGCCATCACCTCGGTGCGCTTCGACATCTTCGGCTACTCCTGGGAGAGCGAGATCGACCGCCGGTCCATCGACATCGCCGGGGAGACGATCTTCAACCCCTTCGTCCTGGTCGACCAGGCGCCCAGCCGGGTGGAGGTCATCGACGACGGTGACGCCATCGAGCTGATCACCTACTCCCTGGAGGTCTTCGCCGGCGTCGGCCTGACCTTCGACGCCACCCTGAACACCCGGATGGAGGCCGGCTTCGAGGGGCTGGGGTGGGTCGTCGACGAGGTGGAGTACCCCTACAGCACCGACGTGGTGAATTTCCCCGCCGAGGGACAGTCCAGCCAGGACGTGGTCGCCCACTTCCTGGGCGGATGGGACGGCAGCTTCAGCCTCGTCATCGAGCCGTCGCTGTCGGTGGACGCCGGGATCCTCGGGTCCTACGAGGTGTTGCGCTTCGAGATCCCCATCCCGCTGGCCACGAGCAGCTTCGAGCAGCTCTTTCCCCAGACGGACCTGAGCTTCCCGCTGCCGGTCCTCCGCACCGACATCGACAGCTACGACTTCGGCGAGCTGGAGGTCGGCCAGCTCGCCAACCTCGAGCTGGCCATCCACAACGACGGCCTGCTGGACCTGGAGGGGGTACCGGCGTTGACGGGCTCGCCCTACTTCTCGATGTACCCCGAGTACTTCCAGGCCGGGCCGGGGCGCGAGGACGGCATCGTCGTGAGCTTCGCGCCGGAGGCGGCCGGTGAATTCGACGCCACCCTGCTGCTGGCCAGCAACGATCCGGCGCGGCCGGCGATGGAGATCGCCCTGCACGGCGTGGCGGTGGAACCCGACGTCGAGGTCGACACCGGCACCTCGTCCGACACGGGGACGGGGGACGGCGCCGGCGGGGCCGTCATCCAGAGCGAGGTCCAGGGATGCGGCTGCGCCTCGTCGGGTGGTTCGTCCCGGACCTTCCTGGGGGTGTTGCTCGGCGTCGTCCTGGTGGCCGCGGGGCGGAGGCGCCGCGCGCAGTAGGCTGCGGCTGTGAACACCTTGTTGTACCGGGTCCGCGCTGCCGCCGGCTCCCTGCGGGGGGCCGGCCACGACGAGAACCAGGACGCCTGGTGCCTCTCCCGGGCGCCTGCGGGGTCCAGGCTCGGCACCATCTGCGCGGTGGCCGACGGGGTCAGCACCGTGCCGCGGGGCCGGTGGGCGGCCCGGACGGCCTGCGCCCGCCTCGCCGGGTTCCTGCAGGACGGGGAGGAGCGGGACCTCGACGACCTCGTCGATCTCGTGGGGGAGATCGACTGGGAGCTGCGGGAGGAGGGCAAGGGCACGGCCGCCTGCACCCTGTCGGTGGCCTGGCTGCGGGACAACTTCGCCTGCCTCCTCCACGTGGGTGACTCGGCGATCTACCGGGTGCGCGATGGGCGGGTCCGTCGGCTCTCCCAGGACATGGCCAACGGGGCCCGGCTGGACAGCTTCCTGGGGATGGGGCCGTCGGTGGTCGACCAGCTCCAGGTCCACCTCGAACCGCAGCGGGTGGGGGACGGGCTGTTCCTGGTGACCGACGGGGTGCGGTCGGTCATCCGGCACACCGAGCTGGCCGGGTGGTGGTTGCGCACGAACCGGGACCCGGCGCGATTCGTGCAGGGCGTGGTGATGGAGAGCCACCGGCGGGCGGCCCGAGACGACGCCACCGTCGTGGCCGTGGCCATCGACCCCCCCTCCACCCGCCGCCATGCCCGGAGCTGAGGCGCCGGTCCCGGCCCGTCGCCTGCGCGTCGCGCTGTCCTGGGTGCTGGTGTCGGTGGGGGCGGCGGTGGTCGCCGCCGGGGGCCTGGAACGGTGGTTCGGCGGGTTCGACACCGTCCGCAGCTCGACCGGCGCCTGGATCCTCGCCCATGTCGACCTGGTGTGGCAGGTGGGGGACCATGTCGCCGCGGTCGTGGTGAGCCAGGTTCCCAACACGACCTACGACCCGCTCCTGCCGGCGTTGCTGTGGGCATGGCGGGCGGTGAGCGGCGAGGCGGACCCGGCGGCCCTGGTGGTCACCGCCCATCGCCTGTCGGCGGCCGGCGTCGGGTTGTGCCTGGTCGCCCTGGGCGGGTTCTGGTCGTCGGTCGCCGGGGGCGGGGAGTCGGCCGGCGGCGGAAGCCGGGTGGCGGTCGCGGCCCTCGGCGCGGTGGCCGGGCTGTTCCCCCCGCTGCTGGCGACGGGGGGGCTGGTCCGACCGGACACCCTGGCCTGCGCGCTGACCCTGGCGGCGGTGACCACCGCGGTCCAGGCGCGCCGAGCGGGAGGCGGCACCTGGTTCCTGGCCGGGTTGCTCGCCGGTCTCACCTACCTGGCGCGGGAGTACACCATCGGGCCGGCGCTGGGGGCGGTGGCGGTGGCCTGGCTGCTGGCCGCCCGGCAGGCCGGTGACTGGCGGCCGGCGGCCGGGTCGGCCCTGGCGGTGGCCCTGGGCTTGTGGGTCGGCGCGGTGCCCCTGTGCCTGGCGCTGGGGCTG
>RFKJ01000827.1 GCA_003694325.1 Deltaproteobacteria bacterium | reverse complement strand
TCGGCGGGGGCGGCGTCGGCGCCGGCCGGCTGCGCGGCGGGCGCAGCGACCCCGGCCGCTCGGGCCAGGGCCAGGAGCACGTCGCCCTGGCTGCGGGTGGCGTACAGCGGCCGCATCGCCTGCTGCTGCAGCGTGTAGACCCCGGCCCGGACGTTGCCGTCCCCCCAGTTCTCGAGCGTGGTGCCCGGGGGGAGTACCCAGGCCTTGTCGATGGTGGTGTCGCCGGGCTCGTTGGTCAGCAGGACGAGGTGGTCGACCCGGGCCAGGGCCCCCTGGACGTCCATGCTCTCGGGCAGGCTGTAGACCAGGTCGAGGTCGTCGATGAACAGGACCTTGACCTTGCCGTTGCGGCAATCGTCGAGCAGGGCGACGACGTCGCCGGCCGTGGCGTGACCGTCCACGAGGTGCTCGTCGCCGAAGCGAACGGTGCGCCCGATGTTGCCGCAGACCTCGTTGAGCACCAGGACCGCCGTCGCCAGGGCGGTGGGGTCGATGCTGTCGGCGGGCCCGCCGGGAATGACCACGCTGGGCGCGGCGGCCAGCCAGTCGGCGACCTCCCCCAGCCGCTCGGCGGAGATGCCGGCGCTGCTCGCCGCGGCGTCCGGGTCGACGCCGGACAGCAGCCGCCCGGCCGGCCCCCGGTATCCCTTCCGGTCGGCGACGAGGCGGGCGAGGGCCATGGCCACGTCCACCTCAGTGCCGGGCTTCGGGGCGAGGTGCAGGTCGGCGAGGACGCCCGAGTTGCCGAGACGGGGCGCCACCACCACGGTCCGGCTGACGAAGCCGCCGTGCTTGGGGTCGCGGCTGTTGGCCCAGCCGCGGGACTGCTCGTTGGGGGACAGCCAGGTGGTGGTGAAGTCCGCCCCGAAGGAGAGCACGGTGTGGGCGTCGTCGAGGTGCCAGCTCGGGATGGCGTCGCGGCCGAAGGTCGCCTTGACGGCGGCCCGCAGGGCATCGAGACCGAGGGGCTCCCACATCAGGACCCGCCCCCCGAAGGCCTGCACGGCCTGGGCGATGAGCGCGCCGGTGGCGGCGCTGCGGTAGCGCCCCACCCAGGCCACGGCGCCGGCGGCCCCCTTGATGGCGGCGCCCAGTTGCTGGATGGCGTCGTCCCAGCTCACCTCGGCACCGGCCTTCAGGGGCCCCTTGAACCGGTCGGGGCTGTAGGTGGCCTGGATCCCGGCGGTCCCCATGGCGCAGAGGTTGCCGCCACCCACCGGGTCGTGGGGGTTGCCCTCGAGGTGGACGATCCGCCCCTCGCGGTTGCGGGCGACCACCCCGCAGCCGGCGGGGCACTCGTCGCAACGGGTGGCGAAGTGGACGGCGTTCCCGGGCACGAGCTGGGGGTCCTGGACCACGTAGGGCAGGACGTTCTCGTAGGGGACGACCGGGTCTTCGAGCCAGGGGACGACCTTGCCGATGGGGACCGGGGCGTTGTAGTCGCAGCCGGCAGCCACCGTGGCGACCCCGGCGGCGCCGGCGGCCTTGAGGAAACCCCGACGATCGATGGTAGAGCTGGGCATCGCTCGGCTCACTTGTGGCAGGTGTAGCAGTCCTTCAACTCGGCGCGGCGGAGTTCCGCCTGGGCGCCGTAGTTGTCGTCGACCGCCTTGTGGTTCTTGTGACAGTCCAGGCACCAGCCCATGTTGAGGGGCTTGACCCGCTGCGCCTGGGTCATGGTGCCGGCGACGTCGCCGTGGCACTCGGTGCAGTCCAGGCCACCCCGGACATGCCGCTTGTGGCTGAAGTAGACGAAGTCCGGGAGATCGTGGACCTTGACCCAGGGGATGGGCTCACCCTTGTCCCAGTACTCCTTGAGCTTGACCAGTTCGGGACGATCGGTGGTGTCGATCATCGCGTGGCAGTTCATGCAGGTCTGGGTGGGGGGAACCCCGGCGTGGATCGACCGCCGAGCCATCGAGTGGCAGTACTGGCAGTCGATCTGGAGCTCGCCGGCATGCAGCTTGTGCGAGTAGGCGATCGGCTGCTCCAGGAGCTCGTCGGGGTCGACCCGGCCGTAGGCCACGTGCCGATCGGGCCCGGGGTGGGGCAGCAGGTCGTGCGACTCGATTGGGAAGGTCTCGTCGCTGCCGGGGGCGTCGGCGCGGCTCGATGCATGCCAGGTGGCCAGTCCGCCGAGCACCAGCGCCATCGGGGTCGCGAACGCGAGGGTGCGCTTGAGCTTGCTCATTCAATCTCCCGCGGGGCCCGGTCTGGAACGTCGACCGGGGGGTTCGGGGGCCGAGAAGGCGGCCGGTCTAATGCCTGGAGGGGTTCGAGACAAGCAGGTGGGGAACGCGAAATGTGTGCATCCTGTGAAGCATGGGGCAGGTCCCGGGGCCAAGGCTCCAGACGGAGCAATCGTGGAACCTGCGGGGTCCTGCCGATAGGGCGGGGCACCTGGAGGTCGCGTGCGCGTGGAAGGAAAGCAGGGGTGGCAGGCCGGGCAGCGGGCGAGCCGGGCCGGTCGGGTCGCGGTCGTGGTGCTGGTCCTGCTCGGGTCGATGGCCGCCTGCCGGTCGTCGGGCTCGGCGGACGATCCGGCCGACGGCCACGGGTACACGGCACCGGCGGATGGGGCCGGGGCGCCGGTGCCGGAGGCCCCGGCCGGGACACCGAGCGCGGGGGACGCCGCCGCTCCGGGATCCGGCGGGTCGGAGGGTTCGGCGGGGACGGGCACGACGGCGGCGCCCCACGACCCGGCGGCCCTGTATGCGCAGTGCCGGCAGCGGGTCGAGGAGCCGGAAGCCGACGGGGAGTGCGTCACGGATGGGGACTGCGCGGTCGGCGGCTGCAGCGGCGAGGTCTGCGCACCGGCCCGGGCCCTCGAAGGCCGGATGGGAAGCTGCGAGGTCCTGCCCTGCTTCTCGGTGCTGGACCGCTGCGGGTGCGTCGAGGGGCGCTGCTCCTGGACGATCAAGGCCAACACCCGGGTCGGGCCCCGGATCGCCCTGCCCCCGCCGGACGGAGGCTGAGGTGCGGATCAGCGGCGGCCGGCTGCGGGGCCGCGAGGTCCGGGTGCCCCGGCTGGGGCAGGTACGGCCGACCTCGGCGCGGGTCCGAGAGGCCCTCTTCTCCATCGTCGGCCAGGAGCTGGACGGCTGGCGGACCCTCGATGCCTTCGCCGGGGCCGGGCTGCTGGGGCTGGAGGCGGCCAGCCGGGGGGCGGGACCGGTGCTGTTCACCGACCGGGATCCGGCGGTCGTCCGCCACCTGCGCCGCACCGTCGCCGCCCTCGTCCCGGCGCTGGCCGACGGGGTGGTCCTGGAGGTTCGGCGCCTCGACGCCGCCGCGGCCCTGCGGCGGGAGGGGGGCTTCGACCTCGTCCTGCTCGACCCTCCCTATGCCGAGGACCCGGTCCACTGGCTGTCCCTGGCCGCCCCGGCGACCCGCCGGGTGCTGGCGTTGGAGCATCGCTGGGGTTGCACGCTGCCGCCGACCGCGGCGTCGCTGCGGCTCCACCGCCACCGGCGCTACGGGGACACCGGCCTGGCCGTCTATACCGCCTGAACCCCGCGCTCCGGCCGTGGGGCGCCGCGGCGGGGGGCCGGGCGGACCTCAGCGGCGGATCCCGTCGCCGGGGTGGGGCAGGCGCCCTCCATCGCGCCAGGCCAGCCAGTCCGCCAGGATCCGGGCGTGGTCGAAGGCCAGGGGCAGGCCGCCGGGACCGGCGGCTCCGGCTGCCAGCCGCCGGATCTCGTCGGTGGAGAAGATACGGGCCTCGGCGGCGTCGTCCATGCCCACCGGCGTGCCCGAGGCGGTGGCGATGAACACCACCGACAGGGTGTGCTGGCGCCGATCCCGGGCCGGGTCGGAGTACACGAAGAGCAGGCGTTGGAGGCGGACCCGCAGGCCG
>RFKJ01000826.1 GCA_003694325.1 Deltaproteobacteria bacterium | reverse complement strand
GGTGTGGCTCGAGGACTGCATTCTTTCGGGCAACGAGACCACGGCGCCGGGGGGCGCCATCGCCACGACGGGCGGCGGTCGGGTGGACATGGAGGTTCGCGGCAGCCTCCTGGCGGGCAACCGCGCCGAGCAGGGCGGCGCGGTGTACGTGGGCAGCGGCAGCGGCACCATCACCATCGACGGCAGCGAGCTGACCGACAACGTGGCCACCAGCCTGGGTGGAGGCCTGGCCAGCCTGGTCGACGACGGCGTGATCACGGTGTCGGACTCGACCCTGTCCGGAAACCGGGCCCGCGATGGTGGGGGACTGTTCATCAGCGAGCGGGCCGAGCGCACGGAGCTGACCATGTCGGACACGGTGGTGTCGGACAACGTCGCCTCCCAGCAGGGGGGCGGGCTCTACCTGGGGGCCTCGGACAGCCGCTTTTCCCTGTCCGGCCTGCAGGTGGAGGGGAACATCGCCGGCGACGGGGGCGGCGTGCACCTCATGGGGGAGGACGGCACGACAGCCATGCTGTCCATCGAGGAGACGACCATCCGTGGCAACCAGGCCAGCCGCAGCGGCGGTGGGGTGCAGGTCCTGGCCAAGGGCCTGGCCGGCAGCGTCCAGCTCGCCGGCGGCAGCATCGACGGCAACCAGGCCGCCGATGCCGCCTTCGTGCTCGACCTCGGCGTGTCCCTGGACAGCGCCGGCGTGGACTGGGGAGAGGGCAAGCGGGACAATGCGCCGGCGGACCTCGCGACGGCCACGGTGACCTGGGACGACCTCGGGGCGGGGGAGTCGGTGGCCTGCGATGCGGCGGGGGTGTGCGTGCGGTGAGGGGAAGGGCGAGGGAGCGTGGCGCCGGCCCCTTCCCCTTCGCGATACCCTGCCGCCAGGCGCGGCCCCGACCCTGGTCGCGGAGGTCCCCATGGCAGACGTGAACCCGCTGCTCCTCGGCCTGCTCCTGGCGACTGCCTGTGGCCCGCCGGTCGATCGCGCCGGCCACCCGGCCATCGGCGCCCGCAGCGCACCACCGATGGCGCCACCGACGGCGACGCCGACGGGTGACTTCCGCGAGGTGAAGCTGCAGGCCGGCGAGCGGGCCACCGATGCCGAGTTCGGCTACGCCCTGGCGGGGGCCGGTGACCTGGACGGTGACGGGCACGGCGAGCTGATCATCGGGGCCCACCAGATGACCGTGGGCTCGGTGCAGACCGGGGCCGCCTACATCTTCGCCGGGGAAGGCTCCGGGGCGGTCGAGGCCGTCCGGCTGCTCCCCTCCGATGGCGCGGCGGGGGACCGCTTCGGCGAAGCGGTCGGCGGCGGGGGCGATCTCAACGGGGACGGTTGGCTGGACGTGGTCGTCGGGGCGCGGGCCAGCGACGCCGGGGCCGCCGACGGCGGCGCCGTCTCCGTGTTCTACGGCAGCGACGCCAGCCTGGACCCGGGGGTACTCGCGGCCACCGAGACGGTCCTGCTGGCGCCGTCCCCGGCCGAGGGAGCGCGGTTCGGGGTGTCCCTGGCGGTCGGCGGGGATGCCGACGGCGACGGGGTCGGTGACCTGGTCGTGGGCGCCGACCAGCACGAGGGGCACGGCGCCGCCTATGTGTTCCTGGGCGACGACGCCGGCGTGGGAGCCGGCTCCTCGACGACCCTCGTGCCGGCGTCCCTGGCGGCGGGCGACGGGTTCGGGGGGTCGGTGGCCTGGGCCGGAGACGTCGATGGTGATGGCTACGATGACGTCATCGTCGGAGCCCAGGGAGCGGCCGGGGAGGGCGGCAGCGCGGACACCGGCACGGACTCCATCCCCGGCGCCGGGGCCGCGTGGTTGTACCGCGGCTCGGCCACCGGCGTCCGACCTTCCAGCGGCCTG
This sequence comes from Deltaproteobacteria bacterium, assembly GCA_003694325.1. Classification (GTDB taxonomy): domain Bacteria; phylum Myxococcota_A; class UBA796; order UBA796; family UBA2385; genus J125. Next base: position 8,195 of record RFKJ01000826.1, on the reverse strand, counting down.
CGCCTGGGGGCTGCCTCGCCGGGGGCCAACGACCACTTCGGCGTCAGCGTCGCCGGTGCGGGCGATCTCGACGGCGACGGCCATGACGACGTCGTCGTCGGTGCCTACCAGGACGACGATGTCGCCAGTGACGCCGGCGCCATCCACGTCTTTGCCGGGGGGCCGGACGGGCCGGCGGCGACCCCGGATGCCGTGTACACCGCGCCCGAGGCATCGGACCACGCCTTCTTCGGGGTCGGCGTCGCGGGAGCCGGTGACATCGACGGCGACGGCTACGATGACATCATCGTCGGCGCGTCGGGGGCCGAGGTCGACGGCGTGGCCGGGGGCGCCGCCTACGTGTTCTACGGGGGACCTGCGCTGCTGGACCGCGACCGCACGGTCCGGTTGGTGGGGAGCGACACCGAGGGGGCCGATCGGTTCGGCAAGGCGGTGGCCGGAGCCGGCGACGTCGATGGCGACGGGTTCTTCGACGTGATCGCCGGCGCCTGCTCCAGCGGCTCGGCCCCCGACCAGGCCGGGGCCGCGTACCTCATGCTCGCCCCCTGCATCGACGGCGACGGGGACGGGTTCTGCACCGCCGAGGACTGCGACGACGCCGATCCCCAGGCGTTTCCGGGGGCGGCGGCCGAGGATGACTCCGCCTGCATGCGCGATGCCGACGGCGACGGCTACGGCGATTCCGCCGTCGAGGGCGACGTCACCCCCGGGACCGATTGCGTCGACTCCAACGCCGACATCTACCCGGGCTCGGCGGAGCTGGACTCCACCACCGCCTGCATGTCTGACGCCGACGGCGACGGCTACGGTGACATCCAGGTCCCCGCCGGGGCGACCCCCGGCACCGATTGCGACGACCAGTCGGACATCACCTACCCGGGGGCGGCGTGGCGGGATTCCACCACCGCCTGCATGACGGACCTGGATGGCGATGGCTACGGGGCCGCCAACCCACCACCCCTGGTGGAGCCGGGGACGGACTGCGCCGACGACGACGCCCTCACCTTCCTCGGCGCGGCCGAGATCGAGGACCCCGCCGCCTGCATGACCGACCACGACGACGATGGATGGGGCAGCAGCCTGCCGGCCGCCGGGGTGACCGCGGGGACGGACTGCGACGATCTCGATGACGCCATCGCCCCGGATCGGGCGGAGGTCTGCAACGGCCTGGACGACGATTGCGATGGCGCCATCGACCAGGGAGCGGTGGACGGCACCACCTGGTACCCCGACGCCGACGGGGACGGGTGGACGGCCGCCGAGGGCGGGCAGGATGCCTGTGAGGCACCCGAGGGGCTGGTCGCCGCCTCGTTTCAGGCCGACTGCGACGACGCCGACCCGACGGTGCACCCCGGCGCGGTCGAGGTCGCCGACGACGGCATCGACCAGGACTGTGACGGGCAGGACGCGGTCCATGGGGGCAAGGGGTGCAACGCCGGCGGGGCCCCGGTCGGGCCGTGGGCCCTGCTCGGCCCGCTGGTCCTGGTGGTCTCCAGGAGAAGGGGGCGGAGCAGAGAAGTGCGGGATCCCAGCCACTTGCGGCGAGGTTCCCCAGCACGCCCCTCGCGAACCCGGCAATAATCGCCGCGATCGGCTGCGCGGTGGTGGGTTCCGAGGTAGGATGGGGCGTCCGGCCGTTGGAGCCGGCACTGGCAGCGGACCCGGATCGTCCGCCAAGAGTTCTCGAGAGAAGTCCCGCCGCCAATCCCGTGCGACGGTGTCGAGTTTCGAGCAGAAGAGAGAAGAGAAAGTAGATGGGCAACAAGCTCTTTGTCGGCGGTCTCGCGTGGGCCACCGACGACCAGGGTCTCCGTGAGGCCTTCGAAGCACATGGCGAGGTCCAGGAAGCCGTGGTGATCAAGGATCGGGAGACCGGTCGGTCCCGCGGGTTCGGCTTCGTCACCATGGGCAGCGCCGAAGAAGCGGACGCGGCGCAGAAGGCCATGGATGGCTCGCAGCTCGACGGCCGCGGCATCCGGGTCAACGAGGCGCAGGAGCGCGGCAGTCGTCGCGGTGGCGGCGGCTACCGCGGTGGCGGTGGCGGTGGCTACCGCGGTGGCGGTGGCGGCGGCTACCGTGGCGGTGGCGGCGGTCGTCGCGGTGGCGGCGGCTACGGCGGCGGCGGCTACGGCGGCGGCGACTGGTAGTCGCACCCGGTTCCCACGGACGAACCCCCGCGATTTCCGCCTGGCGGATCGCGGGGGTTCCTGCGTCTGGGGGCTGGGGGTGTCAGAGTGCGCCGCGCAGCCGCATCAGCTCGACCACCGCGACGGCGTGATCGCCCCGGGCGCGTTCGACCGCCACCCGGGCGTCGTCGACGGCCTTGATCGCCTCGAGGACGTCCTTCTGCAGCGCGCGCCCGGCTTCCTGCAGCGCCCGTTCGGCTGCCAGGGTCTGTTCGGCCAGGCGCAGGTTGGCCTGGGCCAGCTCCAGCTTGACGCTGTCCTGTTCCACCTGGCGGACCTGGTTGCGCACCTGCTGGACGAGGCTCCGCTCGTAGGCTTCGCGGTCGATGCGCGCTTGGGCCAGGGTCGCCTGGCCCTGGATGACCGCGCCCCGGTCGGCCCGGTTGCCCAGGGGAAGGGTCAGGTCGGCGCCGAGGTACCAGTCGCGCAGGCTGCCCCCGAACAGTTCGCGGTAGGAGTCCCCCAGCGCCGTCTCGTAGCCCTTCAAGGTCAACGCGCCGGTGGCGCTGAGCTGGGGCAGTCGGGCGTGGCGGGCGTCCCGCAGGTCGGCGGCGGCCCCCTCTTCCTGCAACCGGAGGAGCTGCAGGCCGGGGTTGTGGTACAGGGCGTCGCGGACCAGGGCGTCGAGGTCCAGGTCCACCGGCGTGGGTTCGGCGGGGGGGGTGACCGCGGTGACGTCGCCGTCAGCCTCCTCCCCGACCATGAGCTGGAGGGCCTCGGCGGCGGCGTCGCGGCCGTTGCGGGCCTCGATCAGGCTGCTGCGGGCCTGCACGACCGCGGCCTCGACGCGGGTGGCCTCGACGGGCGCGAGCTCTCCGGCCTCGACCTTCGCCAGGACCACGCGGCGTTCCTCCTCGGCTACCGCGAGGCTCTGTTCGGCGATGCGGACCAGTTCCTGGGCGTAGTACAGCGACCAGTACAGGTTGGCCGTGTCGGCGAGGGTCTGCTGGCGGGTCTGCTCGACCTGCAGCTCGGCGCTGGTGCGCGCCCGCCGCGCGGTGCGCACGGCCTGCTCATTGTACGAGGGGGACAGTCCCTGCAGGAGGTTCTGGGAGACGCGGGCCTGCAGCTCGGTGCTGAACTCGGGATCCTCGCTCTCGACGACGAAGCCCGTGTCGGGCAGCTCGTAGCGGAATCGGCTCTGGCTGCCGCTGGTGGACAACGACAGGTTGGTGCCCGTGAAGAGGGTCTGGGACACCGCGGCATCCCAGGACAGGCTCTGGAAGTCGCTGAACACGTCGCCGTACTGCTGGGTGCTCTCGCCGCGCGACGACAGCCAGCTTCCGCTGGCGGTCAGGGTGGGCTCGAAGGTGGCGCGGGCCGCCAGGAGGGCGCCATCGGCGCTGCGCTGCCCCTCGGCCGCCTTGAGCAGCTCGGCGTTGCCGTCCAGGGCGCGCTGGAGGGCTTCTTCGTAGGTAAGGGTGCCGGCGCGGGCGGTGGTGCCGGCGGCGAGGAACAGCAGCGGGAGCAGGTCCATTGCAGCCATGGTCACTTGCCTCCAGCGACGGGGTCACCGGGGGGGCTATGCCGGCGCGGACGGGTGACCCACCCCAGCCAGTGGCGGGCGCTGGTCCGCATGTCGTCGAGGACGCTGTAGAGGTACGGCAGGAAGAACAGGGTCAGGAAGGTGCCGGCCACCATGCCGCCGGCGACCACCCGTCCCATGGGGGCATAGGGGATGCCGATGAAGGTGGCGCTCCCCATGGCCATGGGCAGCAGGCCGAAGATGGTGGTCAACGCCGTCATCAGGATCGGGCGGAGCCGTCGGCGGCCGGCTTCGACCAGCGCTTCGTCGCGGGGCATCCCCTCGTGCCGCAGCCGGGTCACCAGGTCGATGAGCACGATGCCGTTGTTGACCACCACCCCGATGAGCACGACGACGCCAATGCCGCCCATGGGATCCATGCCGGTATCGGTCAGGTACAGGGTCCACCACGCCCCGAACAGGGCCATGGGGACCGTGGTGATGATCGCCAGGGGCAGCAGGAAGCTCTCGAACAGCACGCCCATGATCAGGAAGACGAAGACGATGCTCATCCCGACCGCCAGCAGCATCGCCTCGTTGTCGGCGCTCTGGTCGTCGAACCGACGCCCCTTGTCGATCGAGTAGCCCGGCGGCAGCTCGAGGTCGGCCAGGGCGGCGTCGACCCGTTTCCACGCCGTGCCCGGGTCGGTGTCCTCGTCGAGGTCCACGGTGATGGGCCAGGCGGTGGTGCGGTCGCGGCGGCTGATCTCGCCGACCCCCGGCGCGACCTCGGTGCGGACCAGGGCCCGCAGGGGCGTGACCTGGCCGGTGACGGCGCTCCACATGGGGAAGTCGAGGAGTCGTCCCACGTCCTGCCGGTCCTCGAGGCGGAACCGGGCGATGACATCGACCTCCCGGCCGTCGTCGTAGAACGGGGGGAGCTGGCTGCTGCGCAGGGCGAAGCCGACGGTCTGGCCGATGGCCATGGCCGAGATGCCCGCCCGGCTGGCCGCCTCGCGGTCGACGACGAGCTGCAGCTCGCGCCCCCCCTCGGCCTCGAGTCCATCGGTCACCGACATCACCCCCTCGACGGCCCGGAGGCGGCGGGCGACCTCCTGGCTGAGGGTGCGGAGGGTGTCGGTGTCCTCGCCGCGCAGGACCAGCTCGATGCTGCGGTCCTCGCCATTGCCCTCAGATTGCCAACCGATGCTGGCGACGACCCCGGGGAGCTGGGGCAGGCTGCGGCGGGCGTCCTCGATGACCTCGTCGCGGGTCATCGCCCCGTCGGGGCGGTCCTCCTCCAGGTAGACATAGGTCCGGCCGTGGGTGCTGTCGGCGGCGAGGCGGCTGCGGTGGACCTTGACGCCCCAGGTGTCGTGGTGGGCGTCGACCCAGTCCTCGAAGGCATCGACCACCGCCAGGCGCTCCCGATAGGTGAAGTCGGCGGGGACCTCGTAGCGGACCACGAAGTCGTTGATGTTCCCATCGGCCGAGGGCGTGCACTCGACCGTCCGGAAGGGGAGCACGTAGCTGAGGGTGAACAGGGCGACCGCGCCGACGAGGGCGTCGGTCCGGTGTGCCAGGACCCAGGCCAGCCCGCGGCGGTAGCGGGCGGTGAGCCCGGTCACCCACCGAGGCTCGGTCGGGACCTGCTCGCCGCCGGACGCGGTCCGTCGTCCCCGGATCAGGGTGGTGGTCAGCGGGGTGAACAGGAGGGCCACCAGCAGCGAGGTCGCCAGGGCGAACACGACCGGGAACCCGATCTGCCCCATGAAGAAGCTGAAGTTGGCGTCCCCGGACATCAGGATGACCGGCAGGAACACGACCATGGTCGTCAGCGTGGACATGGTGATGGCCAGTCCCACCTCCGCGGCCCCCTCCACGGCCGCAAAGGTGCGGCCCTCGCCAGCCTGGCGGCGGGCGTAGATCGCCTCCACCACGACGATGGCGTTGTCCACCACCATACCCACCGCCAGCATCAGCCCCATCAGCGACAGCAGGTTCAGGCTGCCCCCGGTGAAGTACAGGATGGTCACCGTCAGCATCAGGGTGACCGGGATGCAGGCAGCAATGAGCGCGGTCATGCGCCAGTCGCGGAGGAAGGCGAACAGGATCACCACGGCGCACAGCCCGCCGGTCAGCGCCGTCTGGATGAGGTTGTCGAGGCTCTCCTGGATGAGCTGCCCCTGGTCGAAGAAGGTGAAGATCCGGGCCCCCTGCAGGCGGGGGTCGGACTCCAGCGCGCGGAAGGCCTCGGCCACCGCCTTCGCCGTGCCGACGGTGTTGGCGCCGCTCTCCTTGTTGATGGCCAGGGCGGCGCCGTCGTCGCCGTCGATGTGGGCGATGGAGGCCGAGGGGTCGAGGCGGTACTCGATGTCGGCGATGTCGGAGAGGGTGATCCCCGGAGCCACCGGGTGCTGGCGCAGGGTGTCCAGGTCCTCCCACCGCGCCAGGCTCCGGACGTAGCGGACCCGGCCCCGGTCGACGATCCGCCCGCTGGCGAGCTGGAAGTTGTCCCCGCCCAGGGCGCGCATGATGCTGCCGAGATCGAGGCCATGCTGGACCAGGGCGTCGAGCTTGAAGTCGACGAACACCCGGCGGGCATCGACCCCCCATACGTCCACCTTGCCGACGCCGGGCACCCGCTCGACCCGCTTGCCGATGACGTCGTGGGCCAGCGTGTAGGGGTCCTCGACCTCGTCGGGGAAGCTCATGCCTGCCCAGATGATGGGCTCATCGCTGGGGTTCCAACGCCAGATCCAGTACCGTTCGACGTCATCGGGCAGGTCGGCCATCGCCCGCTCCATGCGATCGACGACCTCGTTGTAGGCGGTGTCCATCCCGATGCTGCGGTGGAACTCCAGGCTGAAGCTGGCGCTGCCCGAGCTGGCCCGGCTGCTCAGCGACTTGAGCCCCTCCACCGTGGAGAGCTGCTCCTCGATGGGCTTGACCAGGGTGGCCTCGTTCTCCTGGGGGGTGCTGTCGCGGTAGGGCACCCACACCCACATCTCGTTCAGCTCGAAGCCGCCGGGCATCATCTCCAGCGGGATGCGCGTCCAGGCGATGACGCCGAGGACCACCAGGGCGATGAACCCCATGGTCACGGTGATCGGTCGGTGGACCGACAACCACGGAAGCCAGCGGGTCACGTGCCGGGCTCCGGGTCGGGGCGCGGGCCGCGCTCCAGCAGGCGGGTGAGCTGGAGGTACACCACGGGGATCACGACGAGGGTGAGCAGGGTGGAGCTGGTCAGGCCGGCGATGACGGTGATGGCCAGCGGCTGCTGGACCTCGGCACCCTCACCCAGCCCCAGGGCCAGGGGCAGCAGGCCGAGGACCGTGGTGGTGGTGGTGATCAGGATCGGCCGGAGGCGCAGGACGCTGGCCTTGTGCACCGCGGCGACGCGGGCCTCGCCGGCGGCCCGGTGGCGGTTGATGGTGTCGACCATGACGATCGCGTTGTTGACGACGACGCCGGCGAGCACGATCGCCCCGATGAGCACCACGACGCTCACCGGGGTGCCGGTAGCCAGGAGGGCGAGCACCACGCCGGTCAGCGCCAGGGGCACGCTGAACAGGATGACGAAGGGGTGCAGGATGCTCTCGAAGGTGCTGGCCATGATGACGTAGACCAGGAAGATGGCCAGCCCCAGGGCAAGCTGCAGGGAGCCGAGCGACCGCTCCATCTCGCGGTTCTGCCCGCCGATCTCCCACGAGCCGGTGGGCAGGTGCAGGTCGGTGAGGGCGTCGGCGATGGCCCGGGCCCGACCCGACAGGTCGAAGCCCTCGATGTTGGCCGTGACCACCGCGGCGCGACGCTGGTCGATGCGCCGGATCTCGCTGGGTCCCTCGGCTTCTTCCAGGTGGGCGACGGCGTCGAGGGGGATCGGGGGGGTCAGCGCCGGGTTGATGTTGATGCGCCGCAGGTCGTCGACCGAGCGGCGCTCGTCCTCGACCAGCCGCACGGTCAGGTCGACGCGCCCGGTGCGACGCGACAGGGTGGTGGCCCGCTCCCCCTGGATCTGCTCCCGGAGCTGCCGGGCGACCGTACCCGTGTCGAGGCCGAACCGGGCCAGGAGGTCCCGGTCGTAGCGGATGCGGACCTCGGGATAGCCGGCGGCGAGGCTGCTTCGGACGTCGGTGAGGCCGGACAGGTCGGTCAGGGTGGCGGTGACCTCGTCGGCCCGCCGGCGCAGCTCGGGGAGGTCGTCGTCGTAGACGATGACCTCGATGGGGGTGCGGAAGCTGAAGATGCTGGGACGGACGAGGCGCAGCTCGACGCCGGCGGCGGCCAGGATCGTGCCGGGACGCGAATCGGCGAGCCGATCTCGGGCGGCTGCGGACAGCTCGCCGCGGGCCACGTCGGCGACGATGGCGCGGACCCGCTCCATCATCCGCTCCTCGCGGGCGGCGAGATCGCCCCGGACATCGGTCAGCTCGACCGAGATCCGGGCGGTGTGCTCCCCCTCGTCGCTGCCGCTGTCGGCGCGGCGCTCGCTGCCGACGACGGCGTGGACGTGGGAGACCCCGGGCAGCGCGGCGATG
>RFKJ01000825.1 GCA_003694325.1 Deltaproteobacteria bacterium | reverse complement strand
GCCCTCGATGGGCGGCCGGGTTGCAGGACGGGGCGGGGGAGGGGGACATGGCGGGGCTGCGCCCGCCTATAGTGCGCCCGATGCACGACCCGACGGAAACGCCTTCCCTCGCCGACCCCGTCACCGGCGACCCGGTCCGCCCGGTGTCCGGGCTGCCCCGGGTGCTGGTGGTCGACGACGAAGCCTCCCTCCGCCACCTGCTCCGGGTGATCCTCGAGCGGCTGGGCTACCCCCTGGTGGAGGCCGGCGACGGCGAGGAGGCCCTGGCCCTCCTCGACGCCCACCCCGACGTGCGGATCGTGCTGTCCGACGTCCGGATGCCGCGCCTGTCGGGCCTGGACCTGCTCCGGCGGCTGCGGGAGCGGGGGGTGTTCGTGGTGATGATGAGCGCCTACGCCTCGACCGACCTGGCGGTGGAGGCCCTGCGGGAGGGGGCCTACGACTTCATCTCCAAGCCCTTCCGGGCCGACGAGATCCGCGCCTGCCTGCAGCGCATCGTGGAGCGCGAGCAGCTTGCCGAGGAGAACCGGAAGCTCCGGGCCCGGGTCCGCGAACAGGAGGAGATCGACGGCTTCATCGGGCGGTCGGCCGCCGCCCGCGAGGTGATGGCGGTCATCGAGCGGGTCGCCTCCTACCCCTCCACCGTGCTGCTCACCGGGGAGTCGGGCACCGGCAAGGAGCTGCTGGCCCACGCCCTCCATCGCCGCTCGCCCCGGGCGGACCGGCCCCTGGTGGCCGTCAACTGCGCCGCCATCCCGGAGAACCTGCTCGAGAGCGAGCTGTTCGGCCACGAGCGCGGGGCGTTCACCGGTGCCAACCGGGCCCACGCCGGGCTGTTCGAACAGGCCGACGGGGGGACGCTGCTGCTCGACGAGATCGGGGACATGCCCCTGGTGCTCCAGGCCAAGCTGCTCCGGGTGCTGGAGGACGGTCGGGTCCGCCGCATCGGCGCGTCGCGCGACCTGCCGGTCGATGTCCGGGTGGTGGCCGCCACGGCCCGCGATCTCGCCGAGGACGCCGAGCGCGGGCGCTTCCGCCGGGACCTCTACTTCCGCCTCAACGTCGTCCACGTCCGGATCCCGCCTTTGCGCGAGCGGGTCGATGACATCCCGCTGCTCACCGAGGTGCTCATCGAGCGGGCGGCGAACCGCCTGGGGCGCGACGTCCGCGGTGCGTCGCCGGAGGCCATGCGCTGCCTGGTGGAGTTTCCCTGGCCGGGCAACGTGCGGCAGCTCGAGAACGCGCTGGAGCGGGCGGTCCTGATGGCCTCGGGCCCGCGGGTGGAGCTGAACGACCTGCCGGCGGAACTGCGTCACCACGGCGACGCCGACGCCTCCCCCTCGACCGACGGCCTGCTGCACGCGGTCCCAGCCGACACGTCGGACCTGTCCATCAAGCGGCACGGCGCCGAGCTCGAGCGGGCGCTGATCCGGGAGGCCCTGGTCCGCACCGGCGGCAACCGCAGCCAGGCGGCGCGCTTGCTGGACATCTCCTACAAGGCCCTGGTGTACAAGGTCCGCAACTACGGCCTGGAGGAGTCGTGACCCCCCTGGGGGACCCGCGGCGGGCCCGCATCGCCGGGGGGCTGGGGCTGCTGGTCCTGCTGGCCATCGCCGGGGGAGTGGCGCTGATGGTGGCCCGGGACCCGGATCACCGGGTGGCCCGGGCCCGCGACGCCCTGGATGCGCACGACCTCGCGGCGGCGGAGGCCGAGTACCGCCGGGCGCTGGCGCTGGATCCCGCCCACCTCGGGGCGCTGGAGGGGCTCGGGTGGACCTACCTGCTGGCGGGACAGCGGGCGGCGGCCCGCTCGTCGTTCGAGCGGTGCGTGGACCTCGACGACCGGGCTCCGGGTTGCCTGCGAGGGCTGGCCGCGGTGGCGATGGCCGAGGGCGACATGGCGCGCGCCCGGCAGCTCCTCCGCCGCGGCATGGAGGTCGCACCCGACGATCCCGGCATCCAGAGCAGCATGGGGCTCCTCGAGCTGGCCAGCGGCGAGGTCGATAGCGCGGCCTCCCGCTACGAGAGCCTGGTGGCCCGGTTCCCCGATCGCGCCGAGTACGCTGTCGGTCTCGTCGAGGCCCGTCTCCAGCAGGGTCGGCTGGACGAGGCGCTGGCCCTGGTGGACGAGGCCCTCGCCCAGGAGGGGACGCCGCGGCGCTACGTGGCCACCCTGCACCTGCTGCGGGCCCGGGTCCTGGTCGCGTCGGTGGCCGGCCGGGTCGATCCCGAGCGCTGCGCCGAGACGGCCCCGCCGCTGCTGGCCTGGCTCGACTCGGCCGAGGAGTCGGTCGCCGCCTCCCAGGCGACCGGGGTGGCCATGCCCCAGGTGGCGGTGGTGCGGCGCAGCGTGGGCCGGGCCCGCGGACTCATCGAGGACGCCTGCCCCGGCGGGACGGCCGAGGCGGTGCCTCGCACCGGAACGGCGCCGTCCGGACCCGATAGGAAATGATTTCCCAGTGCATGGGAAATCTTTTCCGCCACCGCAGCCCCGATGATGCCGCTTTCGGCCCCTTTGTCCGAAACCGTCGTGCTCCCGGCACGGGAACGACAATTGCAGTAGACTTCGACGAGTCGCGCAGTGGGCGGCCGTGGCCCCGTCCGGCCGGACGCCCCGTGGCGAGCCGCGGGGCGCCCCCGCAGCGAGTCCCCCCTGACCCCGATCCCGACACCCCTGCCCTGAT
>RFKJ01000824.1 GCA_003694325.1 Deltaproteobacteria bacterium | reverse complement strand
GACGGCCTGGTCCGCGGCATGCCCCCCCGGATCCGGCGCATCACCATCGAGCCCCAGCGCGTCACCACCCTCGACGACGTCGTGGTCTCGGTCGAGGTGGAGGATCCCGACACCCCCCTCGTCGACCTGGACTACGTCTGGAGCATCAACGGGCAGCAGCGACCGGACCTGGCCAGCGAGCGGCTGCGCCACGACGAGTTCCAGAAGGGGGATCACCTGGTGGTGACGGTCACCGCCAACGACGGGGAGCACAGCGTCGAGAAGTCGTCCCACGAGATCATCGTCCAGAACTCCCCGCCCACCTTCGTCGGCGACCCCCGGGCCGCCGGCCGGATCGACGGCCTGGTGCTGAAGGGCGAGGACCCCGATGGCGATCCGCTGACCTTCCGCATGTCCGGCGCGCCCCAGGGCATGACCATCGACCCGAAGACCGGGCGGATCAGCTACCAGGGGAGCGAGGACGAGCCGGGGGGCCACTACACCGTGACCATCGAGCTGTCGGACGGCGATGGGGGCACGGCGACCTGGGAGTTCGAGGTCGACGTCAGCCCGGGCAGCAAGGCCGCCGAGGCCGCCAGGCAGGCCGCCGCCGACGGGGGCTGATCCCGCCGAGCCCCGGGGGGGCCGGGCGGTCGCGCCCCGGGGGGCTACAGCGGTCCGCCGCGTTCCCGGATGATGGCCGACAGCCCGGCGACCGAGAAGGCCACCGGGCTCTCGCCGTCCAGCACGACGTCGGCGTGGCGGCGCGACGGCTCGACGAAGCGCTGGTGCCCGGGCCGGACCGAACCCATGTACTGGCGCAGGACGTCGCCGGGGTCCCGCCCCCGGTCGACGATGTCGCGTTGCAGCCGCCGGGCGAGTCGCAGGTCGGCGTCGGCGTGGACGTAGACCGTCAGGTCGGCCAGGGAGCGGAGCCGCTCGTCGTGGAGCACCAGGATGCCTTCGACGATGATCAGCGGCTTCGGCTCGGTGCGCTCCTCCTCGGCCTTGCGGCGATGGGTCCGGAAGTCGTACACCGGCAGCGAGGCCGGCTGCCCGCTGCGGAGCTTGGCCAGATCGGCGACGAGGCGGGCGGTGTCCAGGGCGTCGGGGTGGTCGTAGTCGTGGGTCAGCGGGTCCTCGACGTCGAGGTAGTAGCGGTCGTGGGACAGCACCAGCACCCGGTCCTGCTGCTGGGCCAGCGCCCGCACGATGCTGGTCTTGCCGCTGGCGGTCCCACCGCCCATGAGCACGACGAAGGGCTGCACCCGACCTCCCGCGCGTTCAATCCGGCCTCGGTCCGGCGCGCACCTCCCCCTCTATCCGGGCACCGGGCCGCACTTCCAGCTCGGCGGCGTCCACCTTGCCCGCCACCCGTCCGGTCTCCGTCACGACGAGGTGCTCGCGCACCCGCAGCTCGCCGTCGACCCGTCCGGCGATGATGGCGCGGGCGACGTCCACGCTGCCCTCGATGTGGCCGCCGGGACCCAGCTCCAGCCAGTCCTCGCTGTAGATCCGGCCGACGTAGTGCCCGTCGATGCGGACCCGTCCCTCGAAGCTCATGTCGCCTTCGTACCGGGTTCCGGGTCCGAGCACCGCGGCCAGGACCGGCTCGACCTTCCGCGCCACGGGGATCAGGCGCTCGCCAGGCGCCGGACCAGGCTGTCCAGCTCCTCGGCCGAGTGGTACTCGATGACGATCCGCCCGCGGTCGCCCCGGGCACGCGCCTCGATGCGGACCCGGGTCCCGAGGTGGCGGGTGAGGTCGTCGCTCTGCCGGGGGTAGCTCGGCGGGGTGGGCCTCGACCGCTTGCGGCGCGGCGCCATGATGGCCTTGACCTTGCGCTCCGTCGCCCGCACCGAGAGGTCCTCGGCGATGATCTCCCGGAGGACGGCCTGGATCATGTCGTCTTCGGGGAGCGCCAGGAGGGCCTTGGCGTGGCCGGCGGTGATCCGGCCGGCCCGCAGCTCGGTCAGGGCGAAGTCGGGCAGGCGCAGCAGGCGGATGGCGTTGGCCACCGTCGCCCGGTCCTTGCCGACCCGACGGGCCACCTGCTCCTGCGTCATGCCGAAGTCCTCGCACAACCGCCGGTACGACTGGGCCGTCTCGATGGGATCGAGGTCCTCGCGCTGGATGTTCTCGACCAGCGCCAGCTCGAGCTGCTCCTTGCTGCCGACGTCGTCGCGGACCCAGCAGGGCACCTCCTCCAGCCCGGCCAGCCCGCTGGCCCGCAGGCGCCGCTCGCCGGCGACCAGCACGTACTCGCCCCGGTCGCTGCGGCGGACCAGCAGCGGCGTGAGCACCCCGTGCTCGCGGATCGACTCGGCCAGCTCCTCCAGCGCCGGACCCGAGAACCAGATCCGCGGCTGCTCGGGGTTGGGGATGATCCGGTCGATGCGGATCATCCGGAGCGCACCCCGGGACTGGTTGCCGGCAGGGGCATCGAGGATGTCGTGCGGGATGAGGGCCGACAGCCCCCGTCCGAGGGGCTTGCGGCTCATGACGCCCTCCGGCGGCGGCTGGTCGTGGGGGCGACGGGGCGCTGGCGGCGCAGCCCGGCGCGGATGAGCACCTCGTCGGCCAGCTCGTGGTACGCCTGGGCCCCGCGGGAACCCGGCGCGTAGACGTGGATGGGCTGGCCGAAGCTGGGGGCCTCGCCCAGCCGCACGTTGCGGGGCACCACGGCGTCGAACACCTCGCCGCCGAAGACCTGCCGGGTCTGGGCGGCGACGTCCTGGCCGAGGTTGGTCCGGCTGTCGACCATGGTCAGCACGATGCCCGTGCGCTCGAGGCCGGGGTTGAGGCCCTTGCGGACGGCGCTGATGGTGCGCAGCAGCTCCGAGAGCCCCTCCATGGCGTAGTACTCGGCCTGCAGGGGGATGATGACCCCGGTGGCCGCCGCCAGGGCGTTGACCGTGAGCATGTTGAGCGCCGGCGGGCAGTCGAGCAGGACGATGTCGTAGTCTTCGACATCGGCCAGGGCGTCCTTGAGGCGGAATTCGCGTCGGTGGGTGTCGACCAGTTCGACCTCCAGCCCGACCAGGGCCGGCGATGCCGGGGCGAGGTGCAGCCCGTCGACGTCGGTGGGGACGAGCACGTCGCGCAGGCGGCAGTCGCCGATGAGGACCTCGGCGATGCCCTGGTCGACGGTGGCCTTGTGGTGCCCGAGCCCCGACGAGGCGTTGCCCTGGGGATCGAGGTCGATGATGAGCACGCGCTGGTCCTGCAAGGCCAGGCCGCTGCCCAGGTTGATGGTGGTGGTGGTCTTTCCGACCCCACCCTTCTGGTTGGAGATGGCGTAGACGCGTGGCATGGCGGGGCCGCCGGGGGAGCTTGGAGGGAGAGGGGCGACGACGGTTCCACGGGGGAGATGTGGAGCCCGAGGTGCGCGGAGGATGGAATCGGGCCGGGACGAGGAGGGCCGCGTCCGGCACGGAGACCGTGCCACGAAGCGTATCGCATCGGGCCCGGTCGGGTGCACGATAGCGAGAAGCTCTTGCCAGCGCAAGAGCAGCTCTCCAGATTGGGCGAGGGTTTGTGGAACGCGAGGAACGTCCGTGGAACAGCGGCCGCCAGGGGGGCTCGGACCCGGCGGTCTCAGATCGCCGCGCCGGCGTATGCTGGGGGCGGCAAGGAGCGTCGCGATGCTGCGCCTGGGTGACTACGACCTCGTCGAGCCCACCGGAAGCGGTGGTGTCGGCGTCGTGTGGCGCGCCTTCCACGTTCCCACCGGGCGACAGGTGGCGGTCAAGGTGCTCGGGGAGCATACGGCCCGGGACGACCTGTTCCTCCGCTCGTTCCGCAACGAGGTCCGGGCGGCGGCCCGTCTCGACCACCCCCACATCATCCGGATCCACGACCACGGGCGGATCCCCGTCGCCCTGGCCCGACAGGAGCCCCGCCTGCCGGAGGGTGCGCCCTACTCGGTCATGGAGTGGGTCGGCGGAGGGCCGCTCCGGGCCGACGAACCCTCCTCCTGGGAGGAGGTCGCCGACCTGGCCATGGCCCTGCTGTCCGCCCTGGCCCACGCCCACGCCCGCGGCGTCGTACACCGCGACCTGAAGCCGGGAAACGTGCTGCTGGGGCACCCCGACGGGCGGCGGCCCGGGCCCCGGCTCACCGACTTCGGCGGGAGCCTCCGCCGCACCCAGCACCCCTCCACCGCGCCCAACCTCGGTACCCCCGCCTACCTGCCGCCCGAGCGATTGCGCGGCGCCTGGTGGGAGGAGGGGCCGGCCTCGGATCTCTACGCGCTGGGCTGCCTCCTGTGGAAGGTGCTCACCGGCCACCTCCCCCACGGCGGGCAGACGGCCGAGGAGATCATCGAGGCACGCCTCACCGGTCGATTCCAGCCCCTTGCCCCGCGGGTCCCGGTGCCCGACGGGGTGGAGTCGTGGTTGCACGAACTCTGTGCAGCTTCGGTGCGGCGCCGCCCGACGTGCGCCGCCGACGCCATGCGGGGACTGATCCGGATCTGCGGCGGCCGGCCTCCGGCGCGGGGGCGGCCGCTGACCGAGCTGGAGTGGCTCGTCGTGGAAGCCGAGTCCCGCGCCCCGGCTCGCTCCCGGGGCCCCTT
>RFKJ01000823.1 GCA_003694325.1 Deltaproteobacteria bacterium | reverse complement strand
GCGTTGCGGTCCGGCCGGTGGGTGGGCGACCAGCTCGAGTCGGCAGTGCTTGCCCTCGACCCGGGCGAGGTCGGCCACGCTGCGGGTCCGGGAGGGAGCAGCGGGGCTGACCACCGACCAGTCGCCGTCCTGGCGCTTCAGGAGCACGACGCCCGTCGCGGCGGGGGTCGGTGGGGTGTCGAACCGGATGAAGAAGCTGTCTCCCACTCGCACCGGGTCGACCTCGGCGGGCGCCAGCCGGGCCGCCCGCTCCAGGCGCGGAGCCAGCGCCATCCCCGGCGGGGGGATGCGCCATCGCGGTGGCCGCGCGGCCATCGATTCGGACTCCGCTCCTCGGCGCAGCTCGGCGAACCGTTGCTGGAGCTCCGGGTCCCGCACCATGCGGACCCGCAGTTGCGCCGCCTGGTCGGGATCGAGGGCGTCGACGGCCAGCAGCAGGAGGTCGAGTTCCGAAACGGATGGATTCATCGAACCTCCCCGATCGCCCGACCGTGATCCTTGCACTCCAGGGAATCGACGCGCCTGACCCCAGATGCGTCGCCGGGGATGCGGACGGTCACGGTCCGTCTCCGTGGTGCCGGACGAAGGCCTCGATGGGTTCGACGGCCGCGGCCGCGTGGGCGATGTAGCGCCGGATCTGCTTGTGGGGGGGCGGCACCTGCGGGTGTACCGCTGGCGCGATGGCCGCGGCGAACGCCGGCCCGGTCCTTCGTGGGCGGTACTGAAGGCCGGCCACCGCCCGGATCACCGGCAGCAGATCGTCCAGAGCCTCGGGGAGCAGGTCGTAGAGCTCGGCTCGCAGGCGCTGCAGGCCCGCGTTGCGCGGCCCGCCGGAGACCGGGGAGCGCAGCTTTGCGGGGATCTCGTCCTTGAGCAGGCGTCCCCAGGTCGCGTCCTTCAGGTCGACGTCCTGTCGTCCCTCCCGGTAGACCCAGGCCAGCAGGTGGGGCAGGCGCCCCTTGAGCACGACGCTGCACGCCCAGGCGCGAAGCTGGGCCCGCTGGTCGTCGGTGTACGGGGTGAAGCCGACCCCGACCCGGCACTCGGGATCGAGGAGTCGGCTGTCCTCCAGGGTCAGCCCGTGCTGCAGCGCCTGCCAGACCCAGTCCCGGCCGAACCGGGCCGCAGCCCTTCGGGTCCGCGCAGCCAGCCCGGGCAGGGCGACCAGCCGCTCGACCAGCCAATCGGCCGGCGCGCGTCGCAACACCGCCCGCAGGCGCGCCCGGGCCCGCCCCCGGTTGTTCACGATGACGTTCCAGCTTCGCTCCGGGGCGGTGCACGCCGGCGACGCCCAGCGGTCGACCAGCCGAGTGAGGAGGTGGAGTTCCAGCATCCGGCCGAGGCTGTCCGGTCGGTCCCGGAGCTGGCGGCTGAGGTTGCGGGCCTGGACGAGGGCGTCACTGTCCGGTCCCCAGGCAAGGCGGGCGGTCGCCGGACCATAGCCCCGGGTGACGGCGCAGCGGGCGACGAGGTCGTGGCTGGACGATGGGAGCGCGGTGGCCAGCGCCTCGACGGGGTCGGGACCGGCGGTCTCGAGGACCCGGACGGCCAGCTCGCGCCAGCTCGCGCTGGCATCGTCGGCACCGAGGAGGGTGTAGAAGCAGCCCTCACGGGCGTCGTCGACGGCGACGTGGCGGCGTCGTTCGGGAATGCCGCGGCCCCGCAGCACCGACGAGAAGGCCCCGATCACCGCGGGCAGCGTGGCATCCTCCCACTCCTGCCGGCGGCCGAGGATCGAGCCATCGGCCCAGGCCGCCCACAGGCCGGCCATGGCCTCGTCGGCGTCGCGGTCGACGGCGAATCGTTCCGCCTGCCAGGGTTGGCGGAAGATCGCGTCGTTCAACCCCCCCAGGGTGGCCAGCTCGACCAGCGCCCAGGCCAGGGGGTCGCCCGTCCGTCGGGCGGGGTCGGCCCGGGCGTGGACCTGGGATCGCCAGTCGGTGGGCAGCGGCACCGAGAGGTCCGGGGCCGCGACCATCGTCATGGTCCAGGCCTGGGGGGTGGGCTGCAGGTCGGCGGTGGCGAGGGCGGCGAGACAGCCGGACACCCGCTCTGCGTCGGCGGCCACGGCCCACCGGTGGAGCATGGCCCGGGCCGGCCCGCCCTCTCCCCGTCGCAGGGCCACGGCGGCCTCGGGTGCGAGGTCGCGCCAGGCGTCCAGTTCGTCGAGGCCGCGCCAGGGGTCCATGCCCCCGACGCTACCGCAGCGCGCCCCGGGAGTCCCTCCGTGCGCAGAGAGCCACGCCGGCGCCGAGCCGGACGATGTCGCCGGCCTGCAGCGTCACCTCTGCGCCGGCGTCCAGGGGCCCGGAGTGCGTCGCGCCCAGCAGGCCGGGGCATCGCCGATGCGCCCGGATCCGGTCCCCGTCCAGGACCTCGACGTGCAGGCGCGACACGCCCGTGGCCCGGCACTGCGACCCCTGGAACAGCCGCACGTCGGCTTTGGGGCGGGTGGAGTGCCGTCCCAGGCGCAGGCCCGGTCGGACGTCGATCCAGAGCCCGTCATCGGGGCCGCCGAGTACCTCGAAGCAATCCCAGCTCCCCCCGACCTCGGGTTCGGGCGGGACCTCCTCCAACATGTCGCTGTCCAGGCTCAACGACAGCGAGGAGTCGGACCCGAACTCCAGGCCGATCGCCTGCCGGAAGCGCCACGGCAGCGACTGGTGGATGGCGTCGACGAGCGCCTGGATGTCGAATCCTCCTGGGAGGGCGGCGACGACCCGCTGCAGGCGGGG
>RFKJ01000822.1 GCA_003694325.1 Deltaproteobacteria bacterium | reverse complement strand
CGATGATGCTGGACAGATAATGTCCGGAAATGGGGAGGAAAATTGCAGGCGAGGGGGGGCGATGCGGATAGAGGTTGGAGGTGCAGACAGCGCGTGGGGCCTTCATGAGCTTTGGAGACGTGAACACCTGGATGGATCGCGACGCTCTCCGGGTCGGGGCGGCTGCGTCGTTCCTCCCGGGGCTGGTCGCCGACGCCATGGAGGCCTGGCTCCCGGGTGATCCGCGGGGCGAGCGGGTACGACAGGTGGCCCGCGCGTTGGCGCGTGGCTCCGCCGCCATCGACCTCCGCCTGGCGCGGCTGTGCTGCTCCATCCAGCAACTGGACCTGCGACCCCTGGGCTATTCCTCGTTCACCGCGTTCCTGCGCGAGGAGCTGTGCTGGAACCCGTCCTGGCAACGCCGGCTCGCCCGCCTCCTGCGCAGTGACCTCGAACTCATCAAGGCGGCGGTGGTGGCCGGTGTCCTGCCCCTGACCCGGGCCGTGGACGCGCCGGGCCGGGTGGCGGTCGACGATCAACGGCAGTTCATCGAGGCGGCGGTCTCCGGTGCTCGGGGCGAACCACCCGGCGGCTCCGGGTCCCCCCGACAAGTGCTGACCGGTGACGATGCCGTTGCCGTGCGCCAGGGGCGTCGCCTGGTGCGGCTCCTCGTGGGGCAGCGGCTGCCGGACCGGGTGGCGGATCGGCAGATGCTGTCCTGGCACGCGCGGGGAGAGGTGCCGCGGCACCTGCTCGATCCGACGAGGGCACCCCCGCCCCCGGACCTCTCCGAAGCGCGCTGGCCCGACGACGCCGAAGACCCGGCGACATTGCTGTTCGGCCCCTGGACCGAGCCCAGGGGGCTGGCCGATGCGCTCCGCCGAGCTCGGGGGTTGATGGCCGCCCGCCGCAAGCGACGCGCGGCCCTGGCCCGGCTCCTCGAAGAAGTACGCCGATGCTGGCGATTCCTGGGGTGGGGCTTCTCCACCTTCGACGACTGGGTCCGCCACGACCTGGACATGTCGGTGCGGACCGCCTACCGCATCCGGGCCGAAGGGCGCGCCATCGACCGTTTTCCGGACCTGTCTTCTGCCGTCGATCGGGGGCTGCCTCCGGAGCGGGCCCTGGCCCTGGCCCGGCTCGCCGACACCAGCGAAGAATTGCGGCGCTGGCTGTCACTGGCCGAACACCTCCCGGCCATCGAACTGCAGCGAGCCGGCGCCGACCGGGGGCGGCGGGATCGCCGGCGGCGGTACGAAGCACTGCTCCTCGACGCCCCCGGGCTGGTCCAGCGGGCGATGGCCCGGCGCCAGGAACGGCTGGACGCCGCCGCGCTGACAGAAACTGGCGACGGTGGGCCGGGGCTGGCGGGCTGGGTCGCGGGCTCCCGGCCCCTGGGACCGCGACCCGACCCGAACGACCCGCTGGCGGGCATCGCCGTGGCCCTGGACGAACCGGAACCGGTGGGGGACGCCCGGTCCGGCCGGGTCGTCACCGTGGAGCCGGGGGTGCTCGTCGCCGCGCGCTGGTTGCTGGCCACGGTGCGACTGCCGCCGGCGCGCGGCACCGGGAGGATCCGGCGGCGGGC
The DNA here is from genome assembly GCA_003694325.1 of Deltaproteobacteria bacterium. GTDB lineage: Bacteria > Myxococcota_A > UBA796 > UBA796 > UBA2385 > J125. The sequence continues at coordinate 4,242 of RFKJ01000822.1, read as the reverse complement.
CGACTTCACCTGCGCCAACCCCGAGTGTCGACGGCGGACCCTCCGCGTTCACGTCCACCACCTGGTGCCCCGGTCGCTGGGCGGGACGGACGACGACGACAACCTCCGCTGCCTCTGCCCGAGCTGCCACCTCCGCCTGGTGCACGGTGGGTTCATGGCCATCGAGCACGTCGATGACGCCGACGTGTTCCTGTACCCCGGCCGCGCGGTGGTGGTGCGGCGAGCCGACCCCGCAGCGCCCGCCCGACCCCTCAGTCGGGGTCGCATCCCCCGTCGCAGGGATCGATGACGATTCCCTGCTCGAAGAACGCCTTGAGCTGCGCCTGGCTGGTCGCCTCGTGCCGGACGCTGTCGTGGACGTCGACCACGTCGTTGCTGGCCGGCCGGTTCTCCAGCGGCTCCTCTACCCCGTAGTCCCACTCGGTGATCGCCGAGCCGACACTGCCGCTCTCCATCGTCGACAGTCCCCAGATCTCGCGGACCGGCGTGCCCACCATCGACGCCCCCACGCAGCGGGCCAGGATGTGCGCCCCCAGCGATGGCACCTGGGCGTCGCCCACGCCGGCCTGGATGAGGATCTGCTTCTCCGGAACACCGTCCAGGCGATCCCCGCTGCCGAGGGTGGGCGCATAGGCCGAGCCGTCCCCGACATCCCACGGGATCTGCAGCGCCGCCAGCCACCAGGTGATGTCCACCGGATCGGGGTACTTCGTGCGGAACAGCGTGAAGAACTGGGGGTCGAAGTTCTTGCTCCGGGTCGTCAGGAAGGTGTAGGGCGTGCCCGGCACACCGAGGACTCCCCGAGTGATGTCCGGCGACAGGGCCATGTAGGCTGCGCCGAGGATCCCGCCCTGGGAGACGCCGTAGAACCACATCCGGTCGGGGTCGGCCAGGGCGACCGGCTCCCCGGTCTTGGGGTGGAGCTGGGTGAGCACCGCATCGGCTCCCAGGTCCCCCTTCATCGCCCGGGCGGCGACCATGAACTCCACGAACCCCTGCATCGTCCGTTCCGGCAGCATGGAGAAGCCGTCCAGGTCGCTGGCGACCATCAACGAGACGTGGCTGAGGTCCTCGGCCTTCATCCCGGTCCACTCCACCGCGAAGTAGATCCACTGGTTGTCCGCGGCGAGCTGCTCGTTCCAGTCGGCCCAGGTGTCGTAGGCCTCCTCCATCTCTCCGAAGAAGCCGTGACCGTACTGGACCAACGGGGCCGGGTGGGGGTCGTCCAGCAACGACTGGGGCACGGCGATGACGAAGGGAATGTCGGTGTCGCCATTGTAGAAGGGCTGGCCGTCGGCGTCGCGGGTCAACATGGTCGGGGGCGAGTCCGATTCGGTGTACATGGGCACGGTCATGTGCCCCTTGATGACCCGGCCGAAGGCTTCGCTGTAGGGCTCGATGACCTCGTCGATGACGTAGCGGGGGCCGCTGTCACCGACCCGGGACAGGGCGTCGTCCCGCATCCGGACCATCCGCCCGGTGAGCCCCTCCCGGCTGCCGACCACGAAGTCCCAGGCGAGCTGCACCTCGTCGCGCTGCCACCCATCGGCTTCCAGGGTGGGGAAGACGACCGTGTCGTACAGTTCCTGCCGGTCGTCCACCCGGCTGTCTCCGGTGGGGGTGCCGTCGCGCAGGGCGGCGAAGGCCTCCGACGGCGGGATCGCTGCACCCGAATTGTCGACGAAACCGCGCATCCCGACGACGTATCGGTGGCCATAGGTCAGCGGCGCGACGGGACGGATCATCAGGGCCCGCCGGCTGTCGTCGTCGCCGGACATGTCCAGCTCAACGAAGTGGGGCATCCGCTGCCCGGTGTCGACATCGATGATCACGGTGTGGGCGTCGGCGTCTTCGTAGGCGGCGAGGTCGGTGTGGCGGATGGCTCCGTCCAGCGACACGTCGGGCCAGAACACGACCAGGGTGCCCAGCGGCGAGAACCCGTCGAACTCGTTCCAGTAGCGGGGATCGGGCTGCACGCCGTCGATGTCGGCGGGCATGGTGGTCGGCCCCAGCGCGACCCGCCAGCCCGTCGCCGTGCTGCCGTCCTCCTCCAGGTAGTAGCTGGAGGGGAACGGCATCCCGCAGTAGTCGGGCACCAGCGGATCGCAGTCGGGGTTGATGTCCCCCACGCTGCCGCCGTCGCCGCTGGGGCTGCCGGTGCCCCCGGTGTCGTCGGCCGGACCGGTACAGGCGAACAGCAGGGACAGGACGACGGCGGTGGCGAACATGGGGACTCCCGAGTCGCCACCATTCTAGCGCGTCCCGCCTGCCCGCGCGTCACCCGGCGGGCCGTCCCGCTCAGAACAACTCGGCGTCGAACTCGGTCATCGCCGCCTTGCCGGCGGCGACCTTCTCGGCGTACATGGCCGCCTCGGGCAGGACCAGGTCGAAGAAGTAGCGGGCGGTCTGGAGCTTGCCGCGCCGCAGCCTGTCGTCCTCGGGCAGGTCGACGACCGCCTCCAGCTCGCGGACCCACACGTAGGCCAGGGTCACCAGGGCGAACTGGTTGAGGTAGTTGCTGGCCACAGCACCGATCAGCTCGTGGTCCTTCATCGCCTCGGCACTCATGGCCATGGTGGTCTCGTTCAGCCGCTTGCTCTCGGTCTTGAGCGCCGCGATGAACGGAGCGAGCAGCTCGCTGTCGGCGTTGCGGCGGATGACCTCGGTGATCTCGGCGGCGAAGCCGCGCATCAGCCGGCCACCGCCCATGGGGAGCTTGCGCCCGACCAGGTCGAGGGCCTGGACGTGGTTGGTGCCTTCGTAGATCATGGCGATCCGTTCATCGCGCATGTACTGTTCGACCGGCCAGTCCCGGGTGTAGCCGGCCCCGCCCATGACCTGCATCGCCTGGCTGATGTTGTAGAAGCCGCGCTCGGACCCGTAGCTCTTGATGATCGGGGTGAGCAGCGCGACGAGATCGCCGGCCTTGGCCCGCGTCGCTTCGTCGGGGTGCCGGTGCATGATGTCGTAGTGCATGGACATCCAGCCGACCAGCCCGCGCAGGGCCTCGTTGGTCGCCTTGATCTCCAGCAGCATCCGGCGGACGTCGGGGTGGACCAGGATGATGTCGGCGGGGTGGTCGGGGTCCTGCTTGGCCGGATCGAGGGACCGCCCCTGGCGACGGTCGCGGGCGAATTCCAGCGCGGCCTGGTAGGCCGCCTCGGCCAGGGCCACGCCTTCGATGCCGACGTTGAGCCGGGCGGCGTTCATCATGGTGAACATGGACACCATGCCCCGGTTCTCCTCCCCGACCAGCCATCCCTCGGCGCCCTCGAAGTTCATCACGCAGGTGGGGGAGGCGTGGATGCCCATCTTGTGGTCGGTGCCGCCGCAGAACACCGGGTTGCGGGTGCCGTCCTCGAGGTACTTGGGCACGACGAAGGTGCTGATGCCCCGGGTCCCGCTGGGCGCGCCGGGCAGCCGCGCCAGGACGAGGTGGACGATGTTGTCGGTGAGGTCGTGCTCGCCGAAGGTGATCCAGGTCTTGGTCCCGGTCAGCTTGTAGTGGTCGCCGTAGGGTTCGGCCCGGGTGGTCAACAGGCCGAGATCGGTGCCGCAGTGCGGCTCGGTGAGGCACATGGTGCCGGCCCACTCGCCACTGACCAGCTTCTCCATGAATCGCTGCTTGAGCGGCTCGGAGGCGTGGGCCTCCAGAGCGTCGAGCAGGCCGGTGGTCAGGCCGGCGCACATCGACAGGCTCTTGTTGGTGGCGATCAGGATCTCGCTGGCCAGGGTGGACAGGGTGAACGGTGCACCGAGACCGCCGTACTCGGGATCGAAGGGCAGACTGGTGAATCCGTTCTCGCAGTAGCCGGCCCAGGCCTCCTTGAACCCGTCGGGGAGGAAGACCTCGTGGGTCTCGGGCACGAATCGGACACCCTCGGCGTCGCCCTTGGCGTTGAGGGGCTGGAGCACGTCGACGCAGAACCGGCTGTACCCTTCGAGCAGGTCCATGGCGGTGTCGAGGTCGAAATCCTCGAAGCCGGGCATGGAACTGACCGTGCCTTCATAGTCGAAGGCACGGAGAACGAAGCGGATGTCGTCGAGGGGGGGGCGGTAGTACACGGTGACTCCTCCGGTGGGCGGGGAGCCCCTGCTAATGGATCGCGCCGCTGCCAGCCGCCTCCGGGCCGTCGCAAGGGCGGCTGGGGGTCCACCCGCCGGGGTTCGCGCGGCCGGCGGGACGGAAGCGCAGCCGGCGTCAGCGCCGGCTGACCATTCGCTCCAGCAGTCCGGCGGGGG
>RFKJ01000821.1 GCA_003694325.1 Deltaproteobacteria bacterium | reverse complement strand
GTCGGGCCGGTGGGGGCGCGCGACTCCAGGAAGCGCTCGAGCAGCGAGGGCGTCCACAGCAGCAGGCCCCCCAGGGCGGCGATGCTCCACAGTTCGAAGAAGCGGAGCTTCTGCTCGATTTCCACGACGTCGAGCGCCACCGGCGAGGTCCGGTCGAGCCGGGTGAGGTAGAACAGCACCGCCGCCGCGATGAACAGGAGTGTGCCCAGGGAACGCATGGCGACAAGCCTATCGTGGCAGCCAGGCGAGGGGACGGCCCCCCGTCGGATCGTCGGCCGCCCTCGCCTACTCGCCCGACAGCAACCCGAACATGGCGGCCAGCACCGCCAGCCGGGCCGCCAGGCGGGAGAGCCCGGGCCGGACGATGGCCCGCAGCGGGAGACCCGGGTCCCGCCGAAGGGTCCGCAGGCCGAACCGCCACAGGCTGCCCCCGGCAAACGCCCGCAGGGAGTCGAGGATGCCGAGCAGGGTCGCGGCCCGGCGGGCCGGCGCGACGACGTAGATCGGGTCCCAGCGGTGGGGCCGCAGCCGCGCCTTGAACCGCCGGACCCCCTCGAACCGGTACAACGGCGCTCCCAGCCGACGGGCGAGGCGCAGCCACCGGTTGACGTCGCCCGACAGGGGGGCGAGCCCCAGGGTGGCGTAGGTCGCGCCGTCCCTTGCGAGGTCCCGCATGGCGAGGTCGACCAGGAGATCGGTGGTGCCGTTGACCGCGTCCGGATCGCGCAGCAGGTGTTCGAACAGCCAGCCGTTCCGGGCCGGGACGGGCAGGCAGACCAGCACCGCGCAGACGGCGCCACCGCGCTGGGCGACGTAGAAGCGCCGGTCCCGGGCCGCCGCGAAGATGTCGGGGCGCACGACGAAGCCCATGGCGGTCATCGGCCGGCTCTCCAGCCACCGCTGGACCAGCGCTTGGAGCCGCGGTCGCATCGCACCGAGGGCCTCGCCGGGGGGCAGCCGGCGGACGCGCACGCCCTTGGCGCGGGCCCGGCGGTGCTGCTCACGCAGGCTGCGGGAGCCTCGGACGGTCTCCGGCCACCGCTGGGGGTTCCACACCGGCTGCTCTCCGACGAGCAGCGCCTGCAGGCCGCCCTGGCGGGCCAGGTCCTGCTCCGCCCCGAAGAAGACCACCCGGCGCCCGGCGTCGGAGGCGGCCGCGGCGAACGCCTCGACGAGCGCCATCCGGTGGGCGGCGGCGCAGATCGGGGCGCCGGCGACGACCCAGGCGCTGCCGGTGTCCTGGTAGGCCACGCAGCCCCGCCCATCGCCGTCGAACCAGTAGCGGTAGCCCGGCCCCAGGACCTGGGCCGAGGTCGCGTTCCAGGCGTGGGCCCGGACGAACAGCCGCGCCCGCTCCCGGGGGGAGAGCACGGCGGGCAGTTGGGAGAGGCAGCGAGGCTCGGCCGACATCGCCGCCCACGGTATCCCGCAGATGACCGACCCTCATGCAACGTCCTGGCAAACGCCCACAACCGCGGCAGGACGTCGCAGCCCCGCCGTTCGCGCCCGCTCCCCCGCACCCGCTCCCTTGCACCCGCTCCCCCCCAGTCGTGGGGCTTCGCCCCGGGGAGGGATAGCGACAATTCCCCGCCCGTGGAGCCGCCATGTCCGTCCTCGAGATCGTCCGGATCCCCGTCCTGCGCGACAACTACGTCTGGCTGCTCCACTGCCCGGCCACCGGCGCCACCGCGGCCGTGGACCCGGCCGTCGCCGAGCCGGTCGACCGGGCGCTGGCGGCGCGGGGCTGGGCGCTGTCGGCGGTGCTGAACACCCACCACCACGCCGACCACGTCGGCGGCAACCTCGCGCTGAAGCGCCGGCACGACGCGATCGTGGTCGGCCCGGCCGCCGACGCCGACCGGATCCCGGGCATCGACGTGAAGGTGGGAGAGGGCGACACCTGGTCCCTGGGGGACGCGACCGCCCACGTCCTGTTCGTCCCCGGCCACACCCGGGGCCACATCGCCTTCCACTTCCCCGAGAGCGCGGCCCTGTTCTGCGGCGACACCCTGTTCCTCATGGGGTGCGGCCGCCTGTTCGAGGGCACGCCGGCCCAGATGTGGGACAGCCTGCGCCGGCTGCGGGCGCTCCCCGGTGACAGCCGGGTGTTCTGCGCCCACGAATACACCCGGTCCAACGCCCGCTTCGCCATCCAGGTGGACCCCCACAACGACGCCCTCCGACGACGGGCCGAGGAGGTCGAGCGCGCCCGACGGCACGGCCACCCCACCGTCCCCGGCCGGCTGGACGAGGAGCGGGCCACCAACCCCTTCCTGCGGGCCGACCAGCCGGCCCTCGCCCACGCCGTGGGCCTGGACGGCGCCGACCCGGTCGAGGTCTTCGCCGAGCTGCGCCGCCGAAAGGACAACTTCTGACCCGGCGGCGGGCACCGGCTCCGGACCCGGCCCGGTGGAGGCCGCGGCACGCCCGGCGCCGCACGCCCGGACGCGACTCACAAAGGGTGACGGACAACCACCGCGTCGACGCCTACCGTGTCCTCGTGATTGCCCCCTTGTGCCCGCCGGACACCGTGACCGCGGTGCCCGCCGTCCCCGTCCCGCCGGTGCGCCACCGACCGGTGCTGGCCCTGCTGCTGACCGCCGCGATCGCCGTCGCCGGCGTGGCCCAGCTCGCGGTGCAACTCGGCGTGCAGCTCCCCCCGCCGGTGGGGCTGCTGTTCGCCGATGGCAGCATCGGCTACGACGCCCTGTTCCTGGACGGCCGCTGGTGGCGCCCCTGGACCAGCCAGCTCGTCCACGGCGGCCCCCTCCACCTGCTCCCCAACCTCGCGGTCATTGCGGTGATGGCCTGGCGGGTGGAGCGGGAGCTGGGAACCGGCGCCCTGTGGGTGGTCACCGCCTCGTCGGTGGCCGCCGGCGCCCTGGGCATCGCCTGGCTGGAGGACCTGCCGGCCATCGGCTCGTCGGTCCTGGCCTTCGGGCTGTGGGGGGCGGTGCTGGCCTCGGCGCTGCGGGTGCAGGACGCGCCGGACCGCCGGCGGCGGGCCCTGCGCTACGCCCTGGCCACCGTGCCGCTGCTCGGGGGCCTGTTCGCGGCCTCGCTGCTGGCGCCGGGAACCACCCACGTCGGCCACCTCTGCGGGCTGCTGGGGGGCGCCGGCGCCGCGCTGGGCGTCCCCGCCGCCGAGCCCGCACCGTCCCCCCTCCGGCGCCGCGGGGTGGCCCGCGACCTCGCCGTCGGCCTGCTCCTCGCCCTGGCCCCCGGGCTGGTCGGCGCCACCGTCGGGGGGATCCCTTCCCTGGCGGGCGGGCGACGGATCGCCGTGGCGGTCGACGGGACCCCCGCCTCCCTGTCCCTGCCCGCGCGCATGGCCCGGCACCCCACCGCCTTCGCCGGCCTGCCGGCCTGGCGCACCTCGGTCGCCAGCTCCGGGCTGGTCTTCGCCGGGCTCGCCGGCCGATCCGCCGTGGCCCCGGCCGGCATCGACGAGGCCGAGGGACGGCTGGTCGCCGACGAGCCCGATTCCCGCTGGCCGGGCTGGACCGACCGCGCCTGGCGGCTCGTCGATCCCGCCACCGGCCGGACCATCGACCGCATCGAGGAACACCTCCGACCCACCGCCGCCGGCACGCTGCACGTCGGCTGGCGCCTGGGGGAGGCCGGCAGCGACCACCGCCGGGACCTGTTCCGCAGCGTGTTCGACCCGCTGCGCCCCTGGTCGGAAGACGGGACGGAACCGCGCCGTTCCGCGGCCGAGGCATGGTGAACCGCCGCCGGCAACGGGAAGGTTCGGCGGCGGCTGGTTAGTCCCGCTCAGATCCGCCCCACCGCGAGCAGGCCGTGCTGTCCGCCATCGTCATCGCCATCGTCATCGTCGCGGTCTTCGGACCGACCATCAAGCGCACCCTGGACCTCAAGGACCCGCCGGTGCTGGTCTGGCCGCTGATGCTGCTGGCCGCCGCCTCGCCGGCCGTCATGGGCTACATCGTGCTGCACCCCGGCGAGCCCGTCGCCGAAGCCGACATCTCGCCCCTCAGCAAGGTCGTGGTCCTCGAGGCCCCGCCCCACCACTCGATCCTGGTGACCGCCAACCTCAACGAGGACCCCAAGGGCAGCACCCCCAACAAGACGGACTACGCCCTGGCGCTGTCGGGACCGGGCTGGACGGGCAAGGCCACCGGCGAGATCCGCCGCAAGGCCAACAACGACGACGACGTCGACGTCGACGTCCTGGATGGCGAACAGCTCAGCGAGTCGGGCCGGCGGCGCAACGGCAAGTGGGGGGAGGATCTCCAGCAGCGCTTCGACCTCAAGGGCCCGGGCCCGGTGCAGATCGAGTTGACCAACTTCAGCGGCGAGGCCGCCAGCAGCCTGCACATCGAGGTCATCAAGTCGCCGCCGCCGTCGTGGCTGTTGTGGATCGGGGCGCTGACGCTGGGCGCCATCGCCCTGGTGGTGGAGATCCGCCATGGACCGACGCAGCTCGCCGGCGACGTCGCCATGGTGGCCTTGTACGGCGTGTTCCTGCGGGACGGCGTCACCCCCGTCGACTCCTTCCAGCGGGTCGCCTTCGCGGCGGCGCCGGCCGCCCTCGTCGGGTGGGGGATCTTCGCCAGCATCGGCTACCTCGTGGATCGCAAGCGCGCTCGGGAAGCCCGCAAGGCGGAACGGGAGCGGGCGCTCGAGGAGCAGCGCCAGCTTGAGGAAGCCCTGCGCAAGCGGCGTCGCCGATGATCCTGGTCCTCGCCGCCGTCGCCGAGGAGCTGGGCGACCTGCCCGGCCGCACCGTCGGCGTCGGCCCCGTGGTGGCCGCGGCCCAGGCCTCCCGGATCCTCGCCGAGGTCCGCCCCGACGCGGTGGTCATGGTCGGGACCGCCGGCAGCTACCCGGGGGGACCCGACATCGGCACGCCCTGCGCGGCGCGACGGGTCGGCCTGGCCGACGGCGCCGCCCGCATGGGGCTCGGCTACGTGCCCCGGCCTCCCGCGCCGGTGGTGTGCGACCCCCGGCTGCTCGACCTCGTGCCCGACCTGCCCCGGGTCGACGTCCTCACCGCCGGGGGGGTCTCCACCGACCCGCTGCTGGCCCAGCGGATGGCCGACGCCTGGCAGGTCGAGCACCTCGAAGCCTTCGGCGTGGCCGCCGCCTGTGCCGCCCATGGCCTGCCGTTCCTGGCGGTGCTGGGAATCGCCAACCGCGTCGGCCCTACCGCCCATGCCGAGTGGCTGACCCACCGCGACGCCGCCCAGGATGCTGCGCGGGAGGCGGTCCGGCAGGCCCTCTCCGGCCAGTCTCTCGCCGGAGGCTGAGGCGCGCCGCACCGGGGCCACACCGTCGCTGGCGTACCCGGCCGCCATCTCGGCGCGTATATTAGCGGGCCCATTGACGAGGCTGCCGTGCTGTCGATCCTCCTGCCCCTCCTGACCATCACGCCCCGGGCCGCCCTGGCGTCCGCTCCCGACCTCGTGCAGGTCTGGCACTACGACAGCTACCCCGACGACGTCGAGCTGGACGGAGTCGACGGGTGGCACAGCGGCTACGCCGAGGATCCCTGGCAGGGCTACCACAGCAGCAGCACGGGCATCAACTTCGCCGCGTCGCTGACCGACGACAACGGGGGCAGCTTCGGATCCGGCGAAGCCGCCGACAACTGGCTGGTCAACGACAATGCCGAGGTCCAGGACGGGGCCGCCGTCTCCATCTTCTACACCGAGGACGACGACACCATCGGCCTGGTCTTCGGGTGGGTGGACGCCACCAACTACTACGTGCTCATGCTGTGCGGCGACGGGCGCGGCTCGGGCGGCAGCAACCCCATCCAGCAGGGCAACTGGTCGGGCATCGTCCGGATCCGCAACGGCACTCCCGAGATCCTGGCCCAGACCGACCGCACCTACGACAGCGGCACCATCCAGGCCTTCGCGGTGGCCGTCAACGATGGTGAGATCCTGGCGTGGGTGTGGCCCGACACCGCGACCGACCGGGCCCCGTCCATCGAGCTGAGCGCCACGGACCCGCAGCCGATCGCCGGGACGGGGCGGGTGGGGTTCTACGCCTACGACGCCGGCGCCACCGGCGCGACCAGCCGGGCGCTGTTCGGCCCCATCGAGGCGTGGGCCTTCGACGACGACGGGGACGGCGTCATCGACGACGAGGACAACTGCGAATTCGTCGCCAACGCCGACCAGGCCGATGCCGACGGGGACGGCATCGGCAGCGCCTGCGACGATGACGAGCCGACGGGCGGCGACGGCGGCGGCACCGACGGCGGCGGCACCGACGGCGGCGCCACCGACGGCGGCGGCACCGACGGGGGGAGCGGCGACGGCGGCCTGTGGGGCGGAGACGACACCGGCACCACCGGCGGGGGAGACAGCGGCGGGCTCGGCGACCCGGCGGACTTCTCCGACGGCCGCCTGACCACCTGCCGGGGCTGCAGCAGCCCCGGCGCGGCCCCCACCGGGCGCGGCCTCGGAGTGCTGCTCGTCGGACTCGGCGTCGTGGCTCTCCGCCGGCGCCGGGACGTCGACACCCCCGGCGGTTAGCCGCCATCCGGGCGCCGCGAGGCGCGACGCCTCCACCACCGGGAGAGCCCGCCACCGGGAGAGGGGATGCGCTGGACCGACTGCCGGATCGTCGCCTTCGACACCGAGACGACCGGGCTGCGGCCCTTCGACGGTGACCGGATCATCGAGTTCGGGGCGGTCGAGCTGGACGTCGGCCCCGACATGCGCGTCCGGGGCGTCCGGCGGCACGACTTTTTCGTCAACCCGGGGATCCCCATCCCCCGGGAGGCCAGCCGGATCAGCGGCATCACCGACGACGACGTCGCCGACGCCCCGTCCTTCGACCGGCGGGCCGACGAGGTCCGGCGGTTGCTGGGGGACGCGATCCTGGTCGCCCACAATCTCGCCTTCGACCTCGCCTTCGTGCGGGCCGAGCTGCAGCGGGCCGGGCGGGAGTGGCCCCGCACCCGGGCCGAGGTGGACACCCTGCCGCTCTCCCAGCGGGTGCTGTCCCACCTGCGCCAGCACAAGCTGGGCCTGATCTGCCACGAGCTGGGCGTCGACCTGGAGGAGGCCCACCGGGCCAGCAACGACGCCGAGGCCTGCGGCCGGGCCTTCGTCGAGATGGCGCGTCGCTACGAGTGCCCCGCGGAATTCGAGGGCATGGTCGAGTGGGCCGACGCGGTGAGTCCCCCGCCGCCCACCGGCCACCTCGCCCTCGGCGACCGGGGGGTGCCGGAGTACCTCGTCGGCCCCCACGCCGGGCAGACGGTGGAACAGCACCCCGACCACCTGCAGTGGATGATCATGGCCCTGGAGCGGGTGGACGGGCGCTGGCAGCCCCGCTTCCCCGAGGAGCTGCGGCGATGGGGCCGTCGCTACCTGCGGGCGCGCATGTCGGGGCGGGCCCGGGCATCGGCCAAGGGGGGCGCCTCCAGCGACTGGAACATCGACCCCTCCCCGTGGCGGCGGACCCCTCGACGGCGGGGGGCGGGGCGATGAAGACGCCGTGGCTGCTGCTCGCCCCGACCATCCTGACCGCCTGCCCCAAGGCCGCCGATCCCGAGGTCGTCCACCAGCTCGACCGCGAGGTCCTCGCCCTCAAGGAGCGCAACCGCATCCTCCAGGACCAGCTCCGCCATTGCAGCGAGGGCGACCTGGACACCGAGCTGTACGCCCAGCTCAACCAGGTGTTCTCGGGGACCGAGGTCGAGGTCGGTCGCCTGGGCGCCAAGGCGGTGGTCGTCATTCCGGGCGAGCTGTTGTTCTCGCCGGGCAGCACCCGGCTCCGGGAGGAGTCGGCCATGGTCCTCGACCTGCTGGCCACCGCGCTGCAGATCCACGCCGACACCCACGTCTGGGTCATCGGGCACACCGACGACGACCCGCTCACCGGCGCGCTGCAGCGCAGGTACGGCGACAACTGGGGCCTGTCCACGGCGCGTGCCCACGCCTTCATGAAGGAGCTGGTGGACCGGTTCGGCATCGCCCCCGAGCGGTTCACCATCGCCGGGCGGGGCCCCAGCGAGCCGCTGGCCAGCAACGACACCCCCGAGGGTCGGGCCCGCAATCGCCGCATCGTCGTCGTCATCGGGCCGCCCGAGGGCCAGCCCCAGCTGCGGTAGCATGACCGCCTCCCCGGAGGCGTGCCGTGCCCACCGTCCTCGTCCTGCTGCTGGCCTGCACCCCGCAGGCCGACGACACCGGCCACGCGGCCGACTCCGGGGGCGACACCGCCCGCGACTCCTGCCAGGCCACCGCCCGGGGGACCCTGCCCGCCGACACCATCCAGCTCTCGTGGGACGACGGCGCCAGCCGGGGCTCGCTTCGGACCGAGGACTGGTCCATCGGCGACTACGTCCTCGGTGAATCGAAGGCCCACGAGTGGGTGCGGTTCGAGCCCGCCACAGACACCACCATCCACGGCATCAGCGCCCAGGTCGTCGGCCTGCCCGACAACCCCGACGCCCTCGTCACCCTGGCCCTGTACGACGACTTCGGCTTCAACGGCTTCGACGCCTGGTGGCCCGAGCCGCTGTGGGAGGGCAGCCTGTGCGCCGGGGACCTGGTCGAGGGACAGTGGGCGACCTGGGTGCTCGACGAACCGTTGACGGTCCCGACGGGCACCCTGATCTACGCCGGTCACCAGCGCTTCGGGGCCGACGACGTGGCCCTGCTGTTCGACGAGGCCAGCCACGGCGACGGGAGCTGTGCCACCTGGGACGACTGCCACAGCGCCGTCAACCTCCCCGACGCCACCAGCATCACCATCTCCGGGGTCACCTACACCTTCTGGAAGGGCTACTCCGGCAGCCTGCCCCGGGACTACCTGCTGCGCCTGGACGTCACCCAGGACGATGCCCCGGCGGCCGAGGACCTGGTGTTCGCCCTGGACCCCGACAAGCCCACCGGCAGCCGCCAGGCCTTCGGCGACTACGACAACGACGGCTTCGAGGACCTGTACGTGCCCGGCGCCCTGTGGCACAACGACGGCGACGGCCGGTTCACCGACGTCACCGACGACAGCGGCATCGCGGCCAT
>RFKJ01000820.1 GCA_003694325.1 Deltaproteobacteria bacterium | reverse complement strand
GGCGTGCCCCGGCTGCGGCGCCCCGGCGCCGGACGGCGACGTGGCGGTCCTCGGCCCGGTCGACCGGTCCACCGGCGGCGTCGCGTCGGACCGCGGGTCGGCGAGGCGCGGGCCGCTCCGCCCGGCGGCCGCATCCCGGGCCTTCGGTCCCGACGCGTCCGTCGCGGGAGGAGTCGCGGCCACGTGACCCGACACCTCTGCCCCCGGCGGGGCCGTGGGCTCCGCGGAGTCGTCCACCACCTCGTCGATGCTGGCATCGAGCTCGGGCGGGACCTGGAAGGGGTTTTCGGGATCGTCGATCCAGGTCCGGCCGCCCACCGGACCCGGCGCGTCGACATCATCGGGGGCGGCAACCGAGAACTCCCCCGTGTCTCCCACCTGGCCCGGTCCGGTCCGGTCTTCGAACAGGGTCGAGCCGGTGAGGGGATCGTTGTCGTCGACCACCGGCTCCAGCATGTCCCGACAGGGCGTGACCACCGTCCGCGCGAACCGCCGCATGCTGCCGTCATGCACCTCGTCGGCCAGGGCTTCCATCAGGTCGACGACCTGGCGGGCGGTGGGACGGTCCTCGGGTTCGTAGCTGAGCATCAGGCGCAGCACCTGCCGCACCTGGGCCGAGCGTTCCGGCCCGAGGTCGGAGAGGTCGAGGCTGTCGGTGCGCTCGATGAGTGCGGCCTCGTACTTCTCGGGGCGGATGTGGATCTTGCCGAACCCCTTGCCCGCCAGCAGCTCGTAGAGGGTGACGCCCAGGGAGAAGACATCACCGGAGGGCGCGTCCGGGTCCCCCAACAGCCGCTCGGGCGCCATGTAGGCGGCCGAGCCGAACGCCAGGGCCTGGGTGTGGGCCTCCCGTTCGTCGAACCGCGCCTGGGCCGTCCCGAAGTCCAGCACCTTCACGTCGCCGGCCTTCGTGATCATCACGTTGCTCGGCTTGATGTCCCGGTGGATGAGGCGGAGCGGCTCCCCACCCTGGAGCGGTGCCTGGTTGTAGGCCGCCTCGAGCGCGCTGGCCACGGCGGCGATGACCTCGAAGGCCACCTTGCGCGGCACCCGGGTGCCCTGTTCGCGCGTGTAGTTGATCAGCGTCTTGAGGTCGACGCCGTCGAGGTACTCCATCACGATGGCGCACTGGCCGTTGATGGAGGTGAGGTCCTCGACCCGGATGATGTTGCGATGGTGCAGGAGCCCCAGGACCCGGGCCTCGTCCCGCGAGCGCTGCACGATCTCCTCGTGGGCCAGCCACTTGCCGTGCAACAACTTGATGGCCACGATGCTCCGGAAGTTGTCTCCGGTGATCATCTCGGCCATGTAGACCTTTCCGAAGGCTCCCTCCGAGAGTTCCTTCAGGAAGCGAAAGCGGCGACGGGGCTCCATCCGAAGTGTGCTCCTAAGCGGCTGCGACTATAGCCCAGCGCCGCGACTCGGGCCGGGGCGGCTGCGTCAACCGGGGTGGCAGGCTCATTCGCAGATGCCGCCGTCCTGGTTGGCCCACTCGACGGCGAGGTGCATCAGCACGAAGTACTCGACCAGCAGCTCGTCGATGCCCGGGTTGTCCTCGACCATCTTCTCGAAGGACCATCCCCCGGTGAGCCCGCGGCCCCAGGGCTTGTAGCCGTTCATCAGGTCGGCCTCCTTGCCCAGCAGGATCGCGGCGATGGCCATCGCCGTGGCGTCCGGCTTGCGGTCGGAGGTCAACTCGGCGTCGTTGTAGACGCTGACGATGGGCGAGACCTTGGACCACTCCTCGCGTTGCAGGGAGCTGACCCGGTTGATGTCGACGGGCCGGCGCTGCCCCTGGACCTCGACGACCAGGAAGCGGAGCGCGCCATAGCGCGGTCGGAGCTGGGTGCTCTCTCCACACAAGGCGTCGGCCAGCTCGGTGAGATCGTCGGTCTCCTCGAGCCGGGCCCGCAGGCGGGCGCCCTCGTCTCCCTCGTCGTACCGGCGCGCCCGGTCGACCGCCTTCTTGACCAGCGGCTCCGGCAGCCCGAAGGCTTCGAAGTCCTTGGCCCGCGAGGCCGGGGTGTAGGGCAGGTCGATGAGCGGGTCCTCGGCGCGGGCCACGGTGTCGGCGTGTTCGTCACCCGCCACGATCTCCTCGGTGCTCAGCAGGTAGCCGACCACTCCGCCCACGATGAAGACGGAGGCCACCGCCAGCCAGGATCGAAGGCTCATCGGCGCCCCGTCCCGACGCGCTTCTGCAGCTCGGCCTTGGTGGGGATGTTCATGCCGGTGCAGTATCCATCGCCGCGGGTGTACTTGCGCCAGTCCTTGAAGGCGCCCTGGTTGCCGTAGTTCTCCGCGTAGTAGCACACCGCCAGGAGGTGCTGGGCCACGATGCTGTAGCCGTAGTGCTGCGTCTCGCGATGCAGCTTGCCGCCGCAGCGCATCGACTGGTCGTCGGGCGAGGTGCAGGTGATGTTGGCGCCGTAGAAGTCGGGGGCGCGCTCCAGGTTGTTGTCCTCCAGGTAGGACAGGTAGGCCGGCCGGATGTTGGTCTTCTTGACCCGGTGACGCTCGTCGAACCGGCTGTCGTCGTAGCCGGCGTTGTGGCTGAGGATCGTGAGCTGCACCACCGCGCCCGACGCGGCGAGATCGTCGTCGGCCCACGGCTCGGCGAGGAGCTGGATCGCGGCGCGCGTCGCCATCAACACGTCCTTGCGCTCATCGACCTCGCAGCGCTGGATCCGGCACTTGTTGGCCATGGGCTGCGAGTCGTCGATGTACTCGGCGTTCTTGTAGACCTGCAGCGGCGGGGCCTGTCGGGTCGGCGACCACAGGGTCTGGGAGCCGCGCAGCTTGCAGTTGCGGACCTCCAGCCCCATGCGATGGCCCACCTCGGGCATGAGCTGCCACATGCCCATGGCGCACGCCGGGGACTGGATGTCGGGCCGATACCGGGACTCCTGGTAGGGGATGGCGGCGAAGACATCGGGAAGCCCGGCCTCTCGCATCTGGTCCACGACCAGGGCATAGTCATCGACGATCTGGTCGAGGCGCCCCCAGAAGCGCCAGGCCTGGAGGTGGAGCTTGACGGAGTGCTGGACGTAGTTGAGGAATCGCTGGTCCCACAGGGTGGGGTTGTTGACCAGCGCATTCCAGTCCGCCTTCTCGGCGTTGGGCAGCATCACGAAGTCGGCGAAGGGCTGGTTGAGGCCCTCGGCGAACTCGGGAGGCAGCTCGGCGGCGAGCTGCTCGGGCTTCACGTACTTGTAATACTCCTCCCCCTCGTCGATGGGCCCCAGCTCGGCGATGCTCCGCCGGTACTCGCCGACCAGCGGCACCACCAGGGCGGTGGCCACCACCAGCACCAGCACGATGGTGGCCGGCAAGAACCATGCCGGCACCCCGCGGTTGGGTTGCAGCTCCTGGACGCTCGACGGCTGGAGGTCGGGGCTGACCTGGGCGGCCTCCGAGAGGATCCGCTGCTGCTCCCACACCCCCAGGCGCCGACAGTCGACGAACTGCAGGGTGGCGCCTCGTCCCGGTGAACCCAGGTGGAAGACAGCCCCCTGGTCGAGGTAGACGGGCTCGTTGATCGGCTGGATCTCGTTCCAGTCGACGTTGCCGTGGGGCGCGACGCGAACCTGGTTGGTCCCGACGGGGGCGATGGACACGGAGGCGCCGTCATAGGCGGTGATGACCGCCTGGCGATCGTCCAGCCCTCGGTAGCCCTCGATCCGGAGCCCGCCCGGACCGGGGTTGGCCCCCATCCGGACGACCGGGCCCCGGCAGACGATGTCGCCGTGGTAGGACATCGGCCCGTCGAGAAAGCGGACGACCACATCCCAGCGTTCCTGGCTCAACGGTCCGGCCTCCGCAGCTCGATGACCGGGCGCGGGTCACTCGACGGATGATCGGCGAGGATCTCGTGGGGACCGAGTTCGGTCCCGTTCCAGAACAGGCACCACCGGCCTGCCGGCAGGCGCAGCCACCCGGCGAGGTGATCGGCCAGGCTCACCGCGGGGACCGCCGTCGCGACCGGCGCCAGGAACCGGGCCGGGGGATCGTCGCCCGCGACCCGCACCTCCGCCGGGACCAGGCGGTTGGGGACGCACCGCAGGTCGACCGGGCGGTCGGCCGCAAGGGCACCGATGGTCGTGGTCGCTGGCACCGGCTCTCCATCCTGGCTCATGCGCCACCAACCCGTGACCCCGCCACGCAAGTCCACCCGCACGGGCAGGACGTTGCCGACGAGGCGGGCGATGGCCTCGGCGGTGGTCAAGCTCGCCGGGAGCCGCAGCCGCAGCGGGCGCCGGTCGGCCGCCGTGCGGAGCTGCACCACCACCAGCTCCCCTCGCGCCGGGGTGGCGATGGGATCCGGCGGGCGGTCGAGGGGGTCGATGGCGAGCGCCCCGGTCGATGGCTCCGCTGTCGGCCCCGCGCGCCGGTCCGCCGCGCCGTCGCGATCCTCCGGCTGCGGCCCACCCGACGACCGGGGCTCGGG
>RFKJ01000069.1 GCA_003694325.1 Deltaproteobacteria bacterium | reverse complement strand
TGCCCTCGCCCGGGTTGATCACCGCCTACAACGCACCCGGCGGTCCGGGGGTCCGCATCGACTCGGCGGTGCACGAGCAGGCGATGGTGCAGCCGTACTACGATTCGCTGGTGGCCAAGCTCATCGTGACCGCTGCCGACCGGGACGCTGCCCTGCGCCGCCTCGCCTGGGCGCTGGACGAATTCGTCGTGGAAGGCATTGCCACCACGCTGCCGCTGCAGCGGGAGCTGGTGGCGGATCCGGGGTTCCGCGAGCTTCGGGGTCACACCCGCTACGTCGATGAGTGGTTGGCTGCCCGTTCGACGTGACGCGCACCAGTCCGCGGGCTCGCCGTCGTGGAGCGGCGTCCGCCGCGCCCCCATTCCCAGACCGTGCGAGAGGGCACCGTGAACCGCGACAAGATCGAACAGGAGGCCATGAACCTGCTGCGCCGGGGGCAGACCGAGAAGGCGCTGGAGGCCTACCTCAGCATCCTCCGCCACGATCCGCGCGACCGGCGGGTCCGCCAGAAGGTGGCCGAGCTGTACCTGACTCTCGGGCGCAAGCCGGAGGCCGTGCGGCACCTGACGGACGTCGCCCGGAGCCTCCGCGCGGCGGGCCAGATGCGGGCGGCGGTCAGCATCTACAAGCAGCTCGTCGGCCTCAAGCCGGACCAGCACGAGCTGCGCGCCGATCTCGCCGAGTGCCTGACCGAGGTCCGGCGGTTGCCGGAAGCCCGGCGGGCCTGGGAGGAGGCATTCAGCCTGGTGGAGCGGCGAGACCCCGCCAAGGCCATCGAGTACGCCCGGGCGGTGTCCCGACTCTCCCCGGGTGAGCTGCCGCCCAAGGTCCGGGTGGCGGAACTCCTCGAGCAGAACCGGCGGATCGACGAGGCCTTCGACGCCTGGGTGGAGCTGGGGCGGGAAGCTCGGCGGTATGGCCGCCCCGATGACCAGGCCCGCTTCCTGGAGCGGGCCCTGGCCCTGCAACCCGACCACATCCCGACCCTCCTGCGGACTGCCGAAGCGCGGATCGCCCAGGGCGACTACCGCGCGGCGCTGACCCACATCCAGAAGGCCTACACGCGGGATCCGCGGAACGTCGACCTGCTGATCCTGCTCGGCCAGGCCCTGCAGGGGCTGGGACAGGTCGACAAGGCTCGGAAGGTCTGGATCCAGGCCGCCCGGCACCTCGCCGAGACCGGCGACATGGAGCGCCGGGTCGACGCGCTGCGCCACGCCATCGAGTGCGGCGGGGACGACCCGGCGTTGCTGCGCGAGCTGGAGAACGCCGACGCCGAGGCCCGGCGCTCCCGGATCCGGCTGCACGAGATGTCGTGGGCCGCGCCCCGGACCGACGACGAGGTCCGGGTCATCATCGCCGCCAACACGCTGGCCGACTACGGCTTCCCCGACCGGGCCCGGGAGGTGTTGGACCGGGCCGATTCGCAGGTCAAGGCGGGCGTGCCGTGGAAGGTCCGCCATGCCGAGCTGCTGATCGCCCAGGGGGATCGCGACGCCGGCATCGAGGTGTTGCGGTCCATCCAGCCGGAGAGCGAGGAGATGGCGGCCGACCTGGCCACCCGCCTCGAGGTGCTGGGCCATCGACCGGAGCCGGGGGCGTCGGCGGCACCCCCGGACGAAGGCGAGGCGGAGGAGCTGGTCGATGACGAGCCGACCGACGCCGGCCGGCAGGCCTCCGCCAGCCCTCCATCGGGTTCTCCGTCGATCGGCACGCCGCCCACCCCCGCCGTCGACATCGCAGTGCTCGAGCAGGAGGCGGATCGCCTGGCCGACGATGGCGACGTGGAGGGGGCGATCGCCGCCTACCGGCGGATCCTGGAGGTCGACCCCACCAACATGGAGGTCCTCCGCAAGATCGGGGAGGTGATGTCGGGCCGGCGACACGCTGCGCGGCGGCCTTCAGCCGGCGCGGCCCCGGCGTCGGCCGAGGAGTTCAGCGAACCCATCGCCCTGGCGATCCCCGAGCCGTCGCTGGAGACGGTCGACTTCGGCAGCGCCTTCAGCGAGGTCGACCCCGACGCCATGGCCTCCCTCGACGAGCTGCTGCTCGATGCGCGGGCCCTCATCGAGGTCGGGCTTCACGACGAGGCCCAGGAGCGCCTGCGGGGCCAGGATGACCTGGAGGCCCTGGTCGTCCAGGCCATCGCCGCCCGGGGGATGGGACGACTCGACGGCGCCCAGACCCGGTTGGAGCGCGCCATCCAGGGTGGCACCGAGCACCACCCGGCCTACATCGAGGCGTTGTGGGAGCTGGCCGGCGTCTACCTGTTGCGGCACAAGCTGGGCAACGCCGAGCGGATGCTGGACGAGGTGGAGGCGCTGGATGCCGGCTACCGACCGATGGAGATGGCGATCCGGCGGCGCGCCATCGCCCTGCTGCGGCAACGCTGACCCGGTGAACTGCAATTCGGGCCTTGCCGAGTCGGCTCGATCGTGGCATAGATCGGCTGCTGCGGGTGTAGCTCAGTTGGTAGAGTCCGAGCTTCCCAAGCTCGTTGTCGCGGGTTCGAGTCCCGTCGCCCGCTCCACCCTTCCCGGCGAGGCACCGGCTCTTCGGTGCCTCGCCGATTCGTTTCGGGACACGCCGGTTCCTGGCGGACACGGAGCCCGGCCATGGCGCTGAGCAGCAGGCGGCGGTGGCTCCGGCTCGCCGCGCTGGGTATCGGCGGCGGCGTCGCCGTGGCCCTGCTGTTGCACAGCGACTGGCTCTCTCACCGCCTCGCGACCCTCCTGGAGCACCAGCTCGAGGAGCTCACCGGCGAGCACGCGACCATCGCCGGCGTCCGGCTGGAGCCGCTGCTCGGCCGGGTGCGGGTCGAGGGCCTCGTGCTCCAGCATCGCAGCGACGACCCGGCGGAGGAGGGGGCCACGATCGCCATCGTCGAGGAGATCCGCCTGACGGTGGGCCTCACCGATCACCGCCCCGTCCTGCGGCGCCTCGAACTGGTCCGGCCGCTGGTCCGGCTCCACCTCGACGACGGCCTGCTGCGCGAGCTGAGCGGGCTTCCGAAGTCCGACGGCCCCCCCGCCGATCGCCTCCCCTGGCAGGAGCTGGTGGTCCACGACGGAACCTTCGTGCTGGGCGCCACCTACGGCGGCGAGAACCTCGCCGAGCTGCGCGTGGTCGGGCTCGAGGTCGCGCCGGGTGCCCACCGGGGCACGATCGCGGTGTCGAGCCCCACCGTCCACCTCCGGGTCGGCGACTGGCAGCAGGCTTCCGCCCCGGTCCGCATCGCCGATCTCGAGGTCAGCCCGGCCCGGATCGGAGTGCCCTCGCTGACCCTCCGGTTTCCGGACCTCTCCCTGTCGGGATCGCTGGCGCTGGAGCCTCAGGGCGAGGTGCGCGGGGTGTTCACGGTGCAGACCGAGGTGGCCGGTCTCGGGCCGTTGTTGCCCCCGAGATTTTCGGCCGAGGGGGACCTGACGCTGGACCTGGAGGTGACGGGTCCCACCGCCGCGCCGACCATCGGGGGAGAGCTGCTGGCATCCGACCTGACCCTGATGGTGGCCCGGCGCGGGGCGCCGGGCCGGCCGCCCCGGCGCTACCGACTGGGGGACCTGGCGGGCTCCTGGCGGCTGCGTGGGCGGCAGCTCTTGCTGGAGCCGCTGGTGGCGCGGTGGGCTGGGGGTCGCGTGCAGGTCGACGGGGCGGTGGACCTGGGCTCCCGCGGCGGGTGGGCCTCGGTGGTGGGCACCGACCTGCGCCTCGCCGGAGCCCTGGCGGCGCTCGACGTGTCCCCCGCCCCGTGGGTCGACCTGCGGGGGGACGTGGAGATCCAGGCCGCCGGCACGGTCCAGCCCCTGACCATGGCCGGGTCGTGGAAGATCGCCGCCACCGACCTGCGCGCCGCCGGGGGGCCGGTGGCGGAGACGCCGCCGCTGCTCGACGTCCCGCGGATCCGGGCCGAGGGAGAGCTGCGCCTGGGCAGCGACGGGATCCGGCTCATCGCCCGCCCGGTTCGGACCCCCCGGTCGGCGGGGCGCGCCGATGCGTTCATCGGGTTCGGCCCCCAGGGTCCCCTCGACCTGCAGGTCGACCTCCCATCGCTCAACCTGCGCGATCTCCAGCCCCTGGCGGACCTCGACCTCGGCGGGCAGGCGGCCCTGCACGCCTCCCTGGCCGGGCCCTTCGACGGGCTGGCGGTGCAGGGCATGGCCGACATCGACCAGCTCCGGATCTGGGGGCTGCCCTTCGCCGATCACGCGCGCTCCCCCGTGGTCTCCGACCTGCGCTCCCTCCGCTTCCCCGAGATCCACGCCCGCCGGGGGGAGACGCCGTGGCAGGGCAGCGTGGACATCGATTTTCGGGGCGACACGTCCCTGGACCTGCAGCTCCTGGTCGGTCCGGGCCGGCTTCGCGACGTGCTCGGGGTCTTCCTCGACCTGCCGGGGGTGGACGCCGACATGCGCGGCACCCTCCAGCTCCATGGACCGGTGGGGGCGCTGGACGGAGACGCGCTCGTCGAGCTGGGCGAGACCGACCTGTTCGGCGAGCACTTCGACCGGGGCCGGGCCATCGGCTGGATGGACGAGAACCGGTTCACCCTGGACGAAGCGTGGCTGTCGCGGGAGGGAGGAGAGGAGAGCCTGGTGGCGCGGGGGCGGGTCGGAGCCGGCTGGCAGGTCCACATGGACGTGCGGGGAGGGGGGTTCCGCGTCGAGCGGATGGACCTGCTCCAGGCCCTCGACGGCCGGCTCACGGGTGCGCTCAGCCTCGACGGCGTGGTGGAGGGGACGCTGTTCGAACCCGAGCCCCGAGGCTGGCTGCGCCTGGCCGACACCCGGCTGGGCCTGCGGCGGCTGCCCGACAGCGGGCTGTCCTTCGCCACCGATGACGGCGTGCTGCGGTTCGAAGGGTACGTCGCCAGCCAGGGCTTTCTGTTGCCGGAGGACGCCGTGGA
>RFKJ01000068.1 GCA_003694325.1 Deltaproteobacteria bacterium | reverse complement strand
GCGGCTCGGTCTCGTCGAGGAAGCCCCCGGGGATGTCCCAGGCGCCGACCCGGGGAGGCGCCGCCCTGCGGACCAGCAGCACCGCGTCTCCGCGGACCAGGAAGACACCGGCGGCGGGACGGGCGTTGGCGTAGACCGGCCGGCCGCACCCGGTGCAGTGCCCGGCCGATGGGCGATCGGCGGCCACGGGGGCGCCGCAGTCGGGGCAGTGGGCGGGCAGCGGCATGGGGGGACTCTACCCCCGGGGCGCTCCTTGCACATCGGGCGCTCCCGGTCGACACTGGCCGGGCGACGGGGCATCCCTGCGCCGCCGCCAGGAGCACCATGCCGACCGTCGACCTTCGCGGCCACCGGATCCTCGACCTCTCCCAGCCCATCGAGCCGGGCATGTGGGACTACCGGCCGCTGGGGGTGCCGGTCCAGCCGGTGCAGGTCGACCGGATCGCCGAGCTCGGCCGCGACGGGTTCAACCTCTCCGAGTTCCTGATCAACGGGCTGACCGGCAGCTACATCGAGTCGGCCCACCACATGAACGACGAGGCCCCCACCCTCGACCGCTTCGATCTCCGCCGGTTGATCCGCCCGGCGCGCATCATGCGCCTGCCGCCGGCGGAACCCTGGACGCTGTACACCGTCGATGATCTCCGGCGGGCCGATCCCGGCCTGCAGGAGGGCGAGGCCCTGGTCATGGTGACCGGCTGGGACAAGGCGCGGCAGCGGATCCCGGACTACGTCACGGCGGGGCCGGCCCTGGCGGCTTCGACCCTGTCGTGGTTCCTCGACCAGCCGCTGTCGATGTGGGCGACGGACATGACGGTGGCCGACTGCCTGTGGGGACCGGAGCACGGCCATCCCGAGGAGGCGGGCACCGACCTGCTCAAGTCGTTGTACGAGGCGCGTCCCGACCTGCTCCTGCTGGCGCCGCTGTGCCGGCTGGCCGAGATTCAGGGCGACGTCGGGACGATCATCGCCCTGGGGCCCAACATCCCCGGCACCTGCGCGGTGCCCGCCCGGGTGCTGTTCATCGAGGGCGTCCGGATCGAGGTGTGAAGGGCGCAAGGGGGCGGGCGACGGGTCGGCGCCCGGCGGTCAATCCGGGGTGCGGTACTTCGCGTTGTCCCAGGCCACCGAGATCATCGAGTCGCCGCTGGCCAGCCCGATGGCGTCGTAGATCATCGTCTTCGGCCAGTCGGGGTACCGCCGGGCGGATTCGTCGGTGAGGTGCAGCACCCACTCGATGGCGTAGACGCCCTCCTCCCCGACGGGAGACAGGGTCAGGGTGCCCTCGGCGAAGCAGCTCCCCTCGGGTGTCATCGTCCGGCAGGAATAGGTGCCGGCGAGCACGCCGGGGTCGCCCTGCAGCTTCACGCAGGGCTCGGCGGAGACCCGGCTGCCATAGACGGCCAGGGCGAAGCGCCCGTCCAGCGCACCGGTGCCGGGGTCGAGGGTGTAGACGGCGATCCCGCTGGTGAACTGGTCGGCGGGCGGCAGGTGGACGGTCGACGAGGACGCCGGATCGGCAGGGGACATCGCATCGCTCCGAGGGTGGGAGGGGCGGGTGCGTCCGGACCCGTGGACGCGCCGGGCATCCTACCCATGAACGGCGTGGCCGCGCTACGGTGGGCCCGTGCAGACCACGGTGCTCATCCCAGCGCGCGACGAGGGCCCCCGCATCGGTGGGACGGTGGCGTTGGTGCGTCGGGAACTGCCCGGCGCCCACGTGCTGGTCGTCGACGGGGGAAGCGCCGACGACACCCGCTCCCGCGCGGAGGCCGCCGGCGCCGAGGTCATCGTCCAGCGTGGCACGGGGTACGCCGGCGCCCTGTTGACCGGCTACGCCCGGCTCATCGACAGCCCGGCGCAGCGGGTGGTGCAGCTCGACGCCGATGGTCAGCATCCCCCGGAGGCGGCACGTCGGCTGCTGGCGGCCCTGGGGGACCACCACATCGTCATGGCCAGCCGACACCGGACCGGCACCGGCGGGGCCTGGGCGCGACGGATCGGCAACCATGCCCTCTCCTGCCTGGTGGCGGCGCTCACCGGCACCCGCCTGCACGATGTGACCAGCGGGTTCTGGGCTTTCGACCGGGTGGCGCTCGCCGCCCTGCTCCGGCACCTGCCCCGGGACGCCGCGGACGCCAACGTCCGGGTGCTCGCGCTGCGCCTGGGCCTGCGCCCGGTGGAGGTGCCGGTCACGATGGTCGAGCGGACCGGCGGGCGGTCGATGCACGACGGGTGGCGAGGGATCCGCAACTTCGCCACCAGCGTCCACCGCACCCTGGAGGCCGCCCGGGTCGAGGCCCGGTCCGAGCAAGCGGGGCACTGACGCGCCATGGCGGAGACCCGTCCTCGGGACCCGCTGGCCGGCGTGCTGCTGGGAGGGCGCTACCGACTGCTCGACGTCATCGGCCACGGCGGCACCGGGCGGGTCTATCGGGCCGTCCAGGAGCCCATCGGGCGGGAGGTGGCGGTGAAGCTGCTGCACCCCGACCTGGATCCCGATGGTGAGCACGACTTCCAGGCGCGGTTCCTCCGCGAGGCGGCGCTGGCGGGCCGGGTGCAGCACCCCAACGTGGTGACGGTGCACGACTACGGGCGGACCGAGGACGGCGCCTGCTACATCGTCATGGAGTACCTGCGGGGGAGGACGCTGCGGGACCTGCTGCGGGCCGGGCCCCTGCCCCTGCCGCGGGCGCTGGCGATCTTCGAGTCGATCCTGCTGGGACTGCGGGCCGCCCACCGGGCCGGGCTGGTGCATCGCGACGTCAAGCCCAGCAACCTCATCATCGTGCCGACCGACGATGGGGGGGAGACCGTCAAGCTGTTCGACTTCGGCCTGGTGAAGGGCGACGACGAGGCGACCATCACCCACAGCGGGGTGTTCATGGGCACCCCGCAGTACGTCTCCCCCGAGCAGGCCCGCGGCGAGGCGGCCGATGGCCGGTCGGACCTGTACTCGGCCGGGGTGATCCTCTACCGCATGGTGACCGGCGTGCTGCCGTACACCGCCGACACCCCCATCGCCATCGCCCTCAAGCACGCCCGCGACCCGTTGCCGGCGATGGCCGAGCGGGCGCCGCAGGTCCCCGTCGATCCGGCGGTCGAGGCCTACGTGCGCCGGCTGATGGCCAAGCGGCCCGACGATCGGTTTCGCGACGCCGACGGGGCCCTGGACGCGCTGGGACGGCTCCTGGCCGAGCTGCGGATCGACGAGGTCTCCGCCACGATGATCGCCCGCCGGAGACGGGCGCCGGAGGACGCCCCGTCGCTCAGCTCGCTGCATGGCGTCGCGCCGGTGACGGGCGACCTCGGCCCGGGCCCGGGGTCGCCGGGCCTGGATCCGTCGGGCACGGACCCGTCGGGCGCGCCTCCGGGGTCCGACAGCGTCACGGTGAGCTGGACGCCGGGGCGGGACCGGCGGCGGCTGGCCGGG
>RFKJ01000819.1 GCA_003694325.1 Deltaproteobacteria bacterium | reverse complement strand
GCCGAAGCCGCGGTGACCGCGCTGATCACCGCGGTGGACGCCGGCTTGGAGGCCGACTCGGATCGGGTCGTCTTCCTGGGCGCCGGCCGCGCCGTGCAGCGGGTGCTGGCGGCCCTGGCCGACAGTCCGGGCCTGCGCGACCGGACCGCCGCGGTGGTCTCCTCGGGGGGCGCCATCCAGGTGGACGGCTTCCGGCGCTGGCTGGACGCCCACTTCAACCACGACGTCATGGACACCGAGCTGCGCCGGTCCATCCCCTTCATCTCCATCATCGACGTCGATCCGGCGGCGCCGCTGGCGCGCTCCTGGCAGGCCCAGCGGTTCCCGATCCCGCCGGACATCCCGCAGGGGCGACGCCCCATCGAGGTCATCGACCTCGGCCCGCTGCACCTCGCGGCGCTGTCGCCGGTGGTGCTGGCCCGGGGCCTGGTCCTGTTCCTGGCGATCCGCCTGTCCAGCCAGGGCCGCCCCGGCCTGGCCGGGTGACCGGCTCGTGCCCCCGATGCCCGCCCCGGTGAGCCCCTGATGAACGTCATCTTCTACGGTCTCGTCGCCGTCGCCACGCTGTTCGCCGTGATCAACGGCACCCCGGCCGAGGTGGGGGACGCGGCCCTGAAGTCGGCCAAGGCCAGCGTCGAGCTGGCCATCGGACTGGTGGGCTACATCGCGCTCTTCCTGGGGTTGATGGAGGTGGTCAAGGAGGGCGGGGGGCTGCAGATGATGGCCCGGATCATCCGCCCGCTGATGGTGCGCCTGTTCCCGGACGTGCCGCCGGACCACCCGGCCATGGGCGCGATGATCATGAACATCGCCGCCAACGCGCTGGGCCTGGGCAACGCCGCGACGCCCTTCGGGCTCAAGGCCATGCAGGAGCTGGACCAGCTCAACACCCGCAAGGGGACGGCGACCAACGCCATGGTGCTGTTCCTGGCGATCAACACCAGCGGGCTGGCGTTGCTGCCCACCGGGATCATCGGCCTCCGCGACCAGCTCGGCAGCGCCGACGCCGCCGTCATCTTCCCGACCACCCTCATGGCGACGGCGATGTCCACGGTGGCCGGCGTGCTGGCGGCGAAGCTGCTCGGCCGCCTGCCGGTGTTCGGCGAGTCGCCGCCGCCTTCCGAGGAGTCCCGGCGGGCGATCGCCCGCGGAGCCCCCACCTCCCCGGTGGAACTGCTCCCGCTGCTGGGGTTCCTCGGCCTGCTGGTGGCCCTGGTCGTGGCGGTCTACCGGGGGGGACCGTCGGCCAGCGCCTGGATCATGCCCGGGCTGGTGTTCGGGATGCTGAGCTTCGGGGTGGCCCGCGGCGTCAAGGTCTACGAGGTGTTCGTGCGGGGAGCCCGGGAGGGCTTCAACCTCGCCCTGCTCATCATCCCCTACCTGGTGGCGATCCTGTCGGCGATGGGGATGCTGCGGGCTTCGGGGGGCCTGGAGTGGATCACCGGCCTGCTGGGTACGGTCACCGAGCCCCTGGGCCTACCCGCCGAGGTCCTCCCCCTCGCCCTGCTCCGGCCGCTGTCGGGCAGCGGGGCCTTCGGGATCACCGCCGACCTGTTGAAGACCTTCGGCCCCGACTCCTACATCGGCAACCTCGCCAGCACGATGAACGGGTCGACCGAGACGACCTTCTACGTCCTGGCGGTCTACTTCGGCAGTGTCGGCGTCAGCCGGATCCGGCACGCTGTCCTGGCCGGGCTGGCGGCCGACCTGATGGGGGTCATCGGCAGCGTGCTGGCGGTGCGGTTGCTGCTCGGCGGCGGCTGAAGGAGGGCGGGACCCGGCCGGCCGGGGCGACAGCTCGAGCATCAGGCCGATGGCCTGGTCCAGGCCGAGGTCGGGCAGGTCGACGTCGCTTCCGGCCGCCCGGACGATGACCGAGGCGATGCCGAGGCCCCGCATGAACGGCGTCTGGCCGACATGGACGCTCTGGACCTTGTCGCGGGAGATCACCCAGGTCCGCCGCGTGAAGTAGCCGCGCCGGGTGATGATGGTGTCGGGGGTGACCCGCCATCCCTGCCACCGCCAGTCGAACCAGGCGGTGACCAGGGCCCCTGGCACGAACAGGAACAGGGACAGGCCGCCCCACGGGAAGAACAACGCGGTCGTTCCGGCGGACAGCGCCAGCGCCGCCGCCGTGCGCCGGATCAGGCCCCGGTGCAGGGCCCGGGGATGGGGGGGCAGCAACGGCGCCGACCAGGGATCGAGGTCCAGCGAGGGGATGGCGCGCCCGGCCAGCTCGGGGAGCCGGTCCCGTTCGACCATGGGGATGACGGCCTCGGCCTGCCGGAGCTGCCCCTCGGTGATGCTGAACCCGGCGGTCTCGATGAGCAGGGTGCCGTAGCCCATGGCCCGCCGCAGGAAGGGCTCGTCGGCCCGGACGAGCTGGACCTTGCGCAGGGGCACCTCCACCCGCCGTCGCGTGGTGAGCCCCTCCACGGTGACCAGCCGGAGGCCCTCTCCCAGGAGCTGGAAGCGGTGATGGCGGAGCAGCGACTGCCCGGCCGAGAACAGGAAGCTGCCGGCGAAGGCCAGCAGCACCATGGCCACCATGGCCGATGGCCCCAGGTTCTGGGCGATCTCCTCGGCCTGGTCGGGCTCGGCGAGGTCCAGCACCTGCATGCCCACCGCGGAGAGGACGGCGATCGTCCCCATGGTCCGGCGGGTGAGGCCGTAGGCCACCAGCTCCAGGGGGCTCAGGGCGAGGATCACCTCGGGGACCAGCTCGGGATCGGCCCGGGGCTCCTCTCCCCGGCGGCGGGCCGCGCGCTGCTCGGAGGCGTGCTGGAGCGCCCGCAGGGCATCGCGGAGCTGGTGGGCTTCATCGGCGGACAGGGCCGACAGCAGCCCCTCCGTCGATGCGCCGCCCGCGGTCTCGACCCGCAGCTCGACCAGGCCGGTGAGCCGGTGGGCGATGTTCTGGACCAGCTCGATGTTCTGGATGCGCTTGGGATCGATGATCCGGGCCTGGCGGTTGAGCAGTCCGCTCTTGATCTCCAGGCGCCCGTCGTGGAGGCGGTAGCGCAGGGTCAGGTAGTGGATCGCGGTCCGGGCGATGGTCAGGCCGCCGAACAGCAGCACCATGCTGAGGTCGACGGCCCGGATCCCCAGGTCCTCGCCCCCCAGGATCAGGGCGACGAACAGCGGCCAGGCCCCCCGCAGGGTTCGCCAGGCCTGGGGCAGCAGGTTGATGGCGAGGCTGGCCGGGTGTACCCGGCGCCACGCCGTCTCCGGAGGGGCCTGCGCAGTGTCCGCCGGGGTGTCGGCCGGGATGTCGGCCGGAGGCTCGGGACCCTCGGGCGGCGGCGCGGGACCCTCGGGCGGCAGCGCGGGCGCCTCCGCCGGCGGGGCGGGCGCCTCGGGCGGCTGCTCAGACACCGTCGTCCCCGCCGCGTCGCGACAGCTCGTCGCGCAGGCGCTCGGCGTCCTCCCAGGACAGCCCGGGGATGCTGCTGTCGGCGTGGATGCCGGCGGCGGTGAACACCGCGAGGCGGGCCAGCCCCAGGTAGCGCTCCAGCGGCCCCTGCTGGGTATCGACGTGCTGGATGCGGCTGAAGGGGACGCTGGACCAGCGGCGGAACAGCACCCCGCTCTGCACCAGGAGGTCGTGCTCCCGGACGCTGTACCGGAAGTGGTGGTACTGCAGGGCCGGCCACCCGAGGGCCATGACCAGGCGCCACAGGACCACCACCACCCCGGCCAGCACCGCCAGCCAGGTCGGGGCCACCATCCGCACGCCGACCACCACCGCAATGGCGACCGGCACGCCGAACAGCACCAGGGACATCAGCCGCTGCAGGCGCCACAGGGTCACGACGCGGGGGTCGAGCTGCTGGTCGAGGCGCAGGGGATGGGGAGGGGAGGAGTCGGTCACCGCGGGAGACTAGCACCGTCGGGCACGACGCGCCCGCGGGAGGGCGGCGGGGCACCGCGCTCGCCCGGTGCGGTCGAGCCGGGGAGGGCCCCTCCCTCCCCTGCAACGCCGCGAACCGCCCGATCCCGGGGGGCGGGGGCGCTGTGCTACGGTGGATGCTGGTGCCTCGCCCATCCGGGACGTGGTCTCTGCTCCGGGTTCCCATGTTGCCAGCACGCATCGATGTCGCGCGCCTCCAGGCCCGGACCGGGCGGCCGGTGGTCCACCTCGACGAGTGCGACTCCACCAACCTGATCGCCCGACAACGGGCCCGCGTCCTGCTGCAGCAGGGGGATGTCCGGCGGCGGGCCCTGCCGCTGGTCGTCGCCGAGCACCAGCTCGCCGGCCGGGGACGGCTCGATCGCCGGTGGCGCTCCCTGCCTCGCCACAACCTCCTGTTCTCGTTGATCCTCGGCCCGGACCTCACCCTGGTGGACGCGCCCCGGGCGGTGCTGGCCTGGGCGGCGGCCCTCGCCGAGACCCTCGACGTGTCCCTGAAGTGGCCCAACGATCTCGTCGATGGGGACGGGCACAAGCTTGGAGGGGTGCTGGCCGAGCACGAGCCGGGGCCGGACCCGGACCGGGTCGGCCTGCTGGTGTTGGGGGTGGGCGTCAACGTCCTCCAGACCGAGTTCCCCCGCCTGCCCCAGGCCACCAGCCTCGCCCGGCTGCGTCCCCGGTCGGTGTTCGATCGCACCGAGCTGATGGCGGACCTGGTCCGCGCGGTGGACGGCGTCGATCTCGCGGCCCCCGACCTGCTGGAGCGCTGGCGGGCCCGCGACCGGACCATCGGTCGACGGGTCCGGGTGGGGGGGGTCGAGGGGGTGGCCACCGGCATCCGGGACGACGGGGCGCTGCTGGTGGACGGCCGCCCCGTGCTGGCCGGTGACGTGGAGCTGATCGGGGCGCGTTGAGGCGCCCCGTGCTAGGCCTCCGGCCATGGACGCATCGGAACCGCTGCAGTGGCGCCTGCGGGTGTGGACGCGCTTTCTGGCGCCCTGCGAGGACGTGTGGCGCGCCAAGACCGACGCCGGCATCGCCCACGACGAGTTCCGGCCCTGGCTGGACTTCCGGCCGGACGATCCCGACGGGATGCAGCGAGCCGTGGTCGAGGGGCGGCCCGGGCGGTTCCCGGCGCGCCTCTGGCCGCTGGGGATCGAGTGGGTCACGGAGATCGTCGAGTCGGTGCCGGGGGTCGAGTTCGTGGACCGCTCGCGCAACCGGCTGTTCTCGGAGTACGAGCACCACCACGTCTTCGAGCCCACCACCGACGGCTGCCGATACATCGACGACGTGCGGTTCGTTCCCGCGCCGGGGCTGCCATCCCGTCTCGTCGCCCGGCTCACCGAGCGGTTGTTCGTCCATCGCCACCGCCGGGCGGCCCGCCATCTACCCCACGACCCGCAGGCCACCGGGGTCTCCGTGCTGCGCCGGGTCCTGCCCGATTCCCCCCAGGACTGACGTTTCCGCCATCGGCGCGGGAACGACGAGAGGGACGCGTGCTCATCGTCATCGACGTCGGCAACACCAACACGGTCATCGGTGCCCTGCAGGGCGAGCGCATCGTCCACCGGTGGCGGATCTCCACCCTGTCGCGTACCACCGACGAGTTCGGGATGCTGATGTTGCAGTTGTTCGAACACGTCGGCCTGGCCCCCGGGCAGGTCGCCGGGGCGGCCGTCTCCTGCGTGGTCCCGTCGCTGCTGTTCAACATCGAGAAGGCCTGCCGCCGCTACCTCTCGGTCGACGCGATGGTCGTGGGGCGAGGGATCCGCACCGGGATGCGGGTGCGCACCGACAACCCGCGCGAGGTGGGGGCCGACCGCATCGTCAACGCGGTGGCCGCCCTGGAGCGACACGAGGGGCCGCTCGTCATCGTCGACTTCGGGACCGCGACGACCTTCGACTGCGTGTCGATCGACGGCGACTACGTCGGCGGGGCCATCGCACCCGGCTTCCGCATCTCGGCCGACGCACTGTTCGAGCGCACCGCCCAGCTTCCCCGGGTCGAGGTCGAACGGCCGGAGCGCGCCATCGGCACCAACACCGTCGCCAGCATGCAGTCGGGCCTGTTCTGGGGCTACGTCGGGCTGGTCGATGGGCTGGCCCGGCGGTGCAAGGAGGAGCTGGCCGCGCGATCCGGCAAGGAGGCGCGCTGTCTCGCCACAGGGGGGCTCGCCCACCTCATCGGCGGCGCCTGTGACGAGGTGGACGAGGTCGACGCCGATCTGACCCTGCAAGGCCTGCGCCTGCTCTGGTCCCTCAACCGACGGCGGCGTTGAGGCGGCCCCGCGGCGGTCGGCCCGGTTGAGGGGATTGGTTGCCGCGGGGCACGCCGGTCGGTAGGGTTCCTGCCCCCCTGGCCCCGCTCGGCCGGACCGGTGGCGTGGCTCGCCGGCCTCGGCCCTTCCAATTTCCCCGCTGGAGCCTCCCATGGCAATGCAGGCCTACTCCCCCGATCAGATCCGCAACGTCGTGCTCGTCGGTCACGGTCAGTGCGGCAAGACCTCCCTCGCCGAGGCGATGCTCTACGTCAGCGGCGCCACCAGCCGGCTGGGCAACACCGTCGACGGGACCTCCCTCCTCGATTTCGAGCCCGAGGAGCAGAAGCGCGGTGGCTCCATCGCCACCAGCCTGGCCTGGCTCGAACACGACGGGCACAAGATCAACCTGCTGGACACCCCGGGGGACCAGAACTTCATCTACGACGCCCTCAACGGGATGCGGGGCGCCGACGCCGCCGTCATCGTGATCAGCGCCCCCGACGGGGTCGAGGTCGGCACCGAGCGCGTCTTCGCCGAGGCGCGGCGGCTGGGGCTGCCGCAGGTGATCTTCATCAACAAGATGGACCGCGACCGGGCCGACGCCGCTGCCTGCCTCGGCGAGATCGAGGAGGTGCTCGGGGTGACGCCGATCCCCCTGCAGATCCCCATCGGCGCCGAGTCGGACTTCCGCGGCATGGTCTCGCTGTTTCAGCAGAAGGCCATGATCTTCGGCGCCGACGGCCAGTACACCACCGAGGACGTGCCGGCCGACCTGCTGGACGAGCTCCAGGAACGCCGCGAGGCGCTCATCGACGCGGTGGCCAGCACCGACGACGAGCTGCTGGAGCAGTACCTGGAGACCTTCGAGCTGTCCGACGAGGAGCTGCGGCGGGGATTCCACGCCGCCCTCAAGGCCGGCAAGATCGTGCCGGTGCTGTTCGGCGCCGCCAGCCGGTGCATCGGCGCCCTCTCCTGCCTGGACCTGATCTCCTGGGCCTGCCCGTCGCCGCTGGAGCGGGGCCCCATCGCCCTCGCCGACGGCGAGACCCTCGATGCCGACATCGACGCGCCCTTCGCCGCCCAGGTGGTGCATACCCTGGTCGATGAATTCAGCGGGAAGACCTCGGTGTTCCGGATCTTCCGCGGCACCGTCGCCGGCGACCCGGTGGTCTACAACACCCGGACCGGCCAGCAGGAGCGCCTCGGGGCCCTGTACAGCCTCCGGGGCAAGGAGCGGGAGACGGTCACCGAACCCGTCACCGGCGACATCCTCGCCGTCTCCAAGCTCAAGACCACCCACACCGGCGACACCCTGGCGGCCGCCGCCGATCACCCGAGCTTCGAGTCCATCGAGTACCCCGAGCCGATGATGTCGTACATCATCACGCCCAAGAGCAAGGGGGATGCCGACAAGATCAAGACGGCGCTCGAGCGCCTGCTGGAGGAGGACCCGACCCTGTCGGTGTCCACCGACGAGCTCACCGGCGGGATGGTGCTCAACGGCATGGGCCAGGCCCACCTGGAGATGGCCATCGAGCGGATGGCCCGCAAGTACAAGGTCAATGTCGACACCGGCCTGCCGCCGGTGCCGTACCGCGAGACCCTGCGGACGGCGGTGCAGAACGTCGAGGGCAAGCACAAGAAGCAGACGGGAGGCGCTGGCCAGTTCGGTGTCGCCTACATGAACGTGATCCCCCAGGAGCGGGGCGCCGGCTTCGAGTTCGTCGACATGATCAAGGGCGGCGCCATCCCCGGGCAGCTCATCCCCTCGGTGGAGAAGGGGATCCGGGAACGCATGAAGTCGGGCTTCCTGGCGGGCTACCCGATCATCGACATCCGCGTCGAGCTGATCGACGGGAAGTACCACCCGGTCGACAGCAAGGACGTCGCCTTCCAGCTCGCCGGGTCCAAGGGGTTGAAGAAGGCCTTCGAGAAGGGCGGCACCATCCTGCTGGAGCCGATGATGGAGATGGAGATCGTCGTGCCCACCGAGGTGATGGGTGACGTCATGGGTGACATCACCGGGCGGCGCGGCCGGGTCCTGGGCATGGAGCCCCGGGGCAAGAACACGGTGATCAAGGCGGTCGCGCCGCTGGCCGAGGTCCAGCGCTACGCGCCGGACCTCAAGGGGATGACCGGTGGCAAGGGCTCGTTCACCATGCGGCAGATCGGCTACGAGCAGGTGCCGCAGCACCTGGTGGACAAGATCGTCGCCTCCTCGCCGTTCCGCCGGGACGACGACGAGTAGCCGGCGGTCCCGTCCGCTACCCTGCGCGGGGGAGGCCTTCGCCTCCCCCGTTCGCTGTCCAGACCGAGGACCCCATGTCCGCACCGCTGTCCGACCAGGAGATCCCCTTCGCCCGGCTGGGCATCCCCAGTGACATGCGCCCCAAGCTGGCGCGCGACGCGCCCAAGGCGGTGAAGCTGGCCCTGGCGCGCGGCCTCGTCCCGACCACCGTCGATGTCCAGCTTGCCATCTGCTACATCCTGGCGACGGATCCCGATCCCGAGGTCGCCGCGGCGGCCAACGACACCATCGTGTCGATGCCGGTGGAGCGGATCCTGTCGGCGATCCACCTGCGCACCCACCCCAAGATCCTCGAGTACCTGGTGGAGGTGCGGCACGACGAGGCGCTGGACGACCGGGTCGCCATGCACAAGCTGGCCAACGACCGCACCGTCCGCCTCATCGCCCGGCGGGCCAACGAAGCGCTCTGCGAGAAGCTCGCGTTGAACCACGAGCGGCTGATCATGACGCCGATGGTCTACGTCGATCTCTACGCCAACGAGCACTGCCCGGACCGCCACCTCCGCCAGGCTGAGACCTTCCTGCGGATGCAGCGGATCCTGCCGGAGGTCCCGCCGGAGCGGCCGTTCCGGGCCCGGGAGCAGGCGGAGGCCGCCGAGAAGCCGGAGATGGACCTGGAAGCGGAGATCATGGCGGCCATCGCCGGGGAGCAGTCGCCCGCCCTGCTCTCCGCCCAGGAGAGCAAGCTGGACATGTTCGACGTCGACGACCTCGACGTGGACCTGGGTGGATTCGAGTTCACCTTCGCCGAGGACACCGACGAGCTGTCCTTCGACCTGACCGAGGAGCGGGAGGAGAAGGCCACGGCCGAAGAGATCCGGTCCATGGAGAAGGTCATCCGCGAGATGAGCCCGGGCCAGAAGATCAAGCTGGCCTACCTCGGCAACCGGGAGGCCCGCAGCATCCTCATCCGGGACAGCAACAAGCTGGTCGCCGCGGCGGTGGTGAAGTCGGGGCGGATGACCGACGGGGAAGCGCTCAACGCCGCCTCCAACCGCAACCTCGCCGACGACGTGATCCGCGAGATCGCCAGCAACCGCGAGTGGGTGCGGAAGTACCCCTTCCAGGTGGCCCTGGTCAACAACCCCAAGACGCCGGTGTCGGTGTCGATGGGCTTCATCCGCTCCCTCAACAAGCGCGACCTGAAGGCGCTCTGCCGCAACCGCAACGTGCCCAGCTCGGTGAACCAGGCCGCGGTCCGGCTGTTCAAGTCGAAGTACAAGTCCGGCTGACCCCGACCGCCCCGCTGGTGGAGGCGGCGGGGGCCGTCATCGCGGTTCGGCGCAGCCGGTTCGGGCGATGGTGTCGGCGTGGTCGACGGCGACCGGGGCGGAGTCGCGGAGCCACGCCGCTGCGGCATCGCGGGCCGGCAGGTCCCAGCGCAGCGCGCACATGGCATCGATCCGAGCCAGCTCGATGACCCGCCGGTAGTCCGGGTCGGCGATGGCCCGGGCGAGCATGACGTCGGCGGTCGCGATGAACCGCTCGGGGGTGGAGCCGGCCAGCAGCCGGGTCAACACGTCGTAGCGGTCGGCGAGGGACAGCAGCGGAGCCGAGTCGTCGGGGGCCCGGTCCATCGCCTGCATGTGGGCGAGGATCCGGACGTCGGGGACCGGGTCGCAGTCGGCCGCCTGGCCGGCGGCGACGAGCTGCTGGCGCCCATCGGCGCACTCGACCTTGACCAGGCCGCGGCGGGTCTCGACGTGGGTCCGGCCCTGGGACGTCTCCACCAGGTAGCGCGTCCCCAGCACCGTGACCGTGGCCGACCGGGTATGGACGGTGAACTGGCGGAAGTCGTCCCGGACCTTGGACCGATCGATGTCCACCCGGATGGAGGCATCGTCGGCGAGGACCAGGGCCGGCGCGGCCTCCGTGCCCTGCAGGCGCCCGAAGCCGGTGTCGACCCGCAGGTCGAGCCCGGGCACCACCTGCTCGCGCCAGGCCG
>RFKJ01000818.1 GCA_003694325.1 Deltaproteobacteria bacterium | reverse complement strand
GGCGAGGTAGTGGGCGCCGGGCTGGCCGGGCATCGCCGGCTCGTGGACCGAGAACACCGCCAGGAATGTCCAGGCGGCCACGCCGGGGAGCGCCAGGGCCGGGGCGGCGAGGGCCGGCAGGAGCCCGGCGAGGGCCCGCAGGCCGGCCCGCGCCTCGGTGGCGTCGCGAAACAGCGGGCGCTGCCCGGTGGCGATGGCCACCGCCGACCCGGCGAGGTCGTCGTTGGTCGACATCGTGGACAGGCGTCCCCAGGCGAGCACGAGCAGCAGGACGGAACCGGCGCAGAGCATGGCGAGGAGCAGGGCGGGGAGCCGGCGCCGGTGGGGACGATGGAGGAGGAGTGCGGCCGGCAGCAGGGCCGCCAGGAGCAGGGGGGCCTCCTCGCGACAGGCGGCGACCCAGGCGCCACCGAGCAGCAGGGCGGGCGCCGAGGGGCGCAGCAGGCCCAGGCCCACCGCCATCACGCCGGGAAGCACGAAGGCCAGCGGTCGCAGGTCGGCGGTCGCCACCCCCACCGTCAGGGGGGAGAGCCCGACGATGGCGACGGCCGCCGCCGCGGTGAGCGGGGTCCCGCCGGCGGCGCGGGCCACCCGGGCGGTGAGCCACAGCGCGACGGTGGCGGCGATGCCCTGGAGCGCCACCAGCGTCGACAGCCCGGGCCGGATCCGGTAGGGCGGCACCCACAGGGCCCGCACCGGGCTGAAGTGCACGCTGGTCCGCAGGCTCTGGCCCTCGAAGGACAGGGCGGTCTGGGAGAAGCCCCGCCCGTGGGCGGCGTTGAAGGTCGCCTGGTGGAAGGCGGCGAGGTCTCCGGGGGCGATGGCCGCCAGCTCGACCTGGCGCCCGACGGCGGCCAGCACCAGGACGGCGCCGAGAGCGACGGCGAGCAGCTCGGGGGCGAGGCGCCGCATGGGCCGGCTCCACGGGGCAACGCCGCAGACCGTAGCATGTCCGCCCGGACGGGCCGCCCGCGCGGCGCGGTCGGCGGGCTAGGGGGGACGACGCCGTCGCCATGCCGTACCCTTGGGGGCGTGACCGACGGCCCCCCCGACACCGACCCTCCCCGGGTGCTGCCGACCATCGAGCTGGCCGGCCCCGGCGAGCTGGCGACCCGCTGGCCCGAGGCCGGGGGCGCGGGCGAGGTCCTCCGGTCGGCCTCGCCGCGGCGTGATCGCTACGTGCTCCTCGATCCTGTCGGGATCGGAGCCATGGGGACGGTGCACCGGGCCAAGGACCTCGACCTGCGCCGGGTCGTGGCCTACAAGCGGGTCAACGATCCCGAACGCCGCGGCGTCCACCGGCGCATGCTGACCGAGGTGCAGGTCACCGCGCAGCTCGACCACCCGGCGGTGGTGCCGGTCTACAGCCTCGAGGTCGCGCCCGACGGGGCCCCGGCCTACGCCATGAAGCTGGTGGAGGGACGAACCCTTGCCGAGCTGCTCGACGAGATCCGGTCGGCGCTCGCCGAGGGGCGGCCCCTGGCGCGTGACCAGCAGCTCGACGGGCGGCTGCAGATCTTCCTCCGGGTCTGCGATGCGCTGGCCTACGCCCACAGCAAGGGGGTGATCCACCGGGACCTCAAGCCGGCCAACGTGATGCTCGGCCCGTTCGGCGAGGTCTACCTGATGGACTGGGGCATCGCCCGGGTGCTCGGCGCCGAGACCGGGGGCTCGGGGGACACGCTCGACCTCGACGTGGGGGATGACGGCACCGGGACCCGCGTCGGCCAGGTCTTCGGCACGCCGGCCTACATGTCGCCGGAGCAGGCCCGCGGCGACGTCGGCGCGCTGGACCAGCGCAGCGACGTCTATGCCATGGGGCTGCTGCTCTACGAGATCGTCGTGCTCCGCCGGGCCTGCCGCAGCCGCGGCGTCGAGGCTCTGCTGGAACAGGCCCGGACCGGCCGGCTGGATCCGCCCGATCCCCCCCCGGGCGCGCCCCGCCCGCCGCGCGAGTTGCTGGCCATCATCCGGCGGGCCACCGCCGTGTCGCCGGACGCGCGGTACCCCGACATCGATGCCCTGGCGGCGGACGTGCGGGCCTGGTTGCGGGGCGAGGAGACCCGGGCGCTGCCCGATACGCCGGCCCGGGCGGTGCTCCGCTGGTTGGAGCGACGGCAGCGGGTCGTCGTGGGACTGCTCGCCGCGACGCTGGTCCTCGCCGCAGTGGCGGTGGTCACGGTCTGGCAGGTCCAGCAACGCCGGATCTCGGAGCAGGCGCTGGCCCTGCAGGCCCGCCAGTCCCGGGTGACCGAGCTGCTCCGCGAGGTGGACGAACGGGCCCAGGCCATCGACCGCCGCTTCCTGTGGGTCGACGGCCAGCTCGAGGGGCTGGCCGCCGCCGCCGAGTACGCCTTCGCCCGGGGCACCCCGGTGCACCGCGCCGTCTACAGCGCCGCCGACTACGCCGACCCCGAGCGGGCGCCGCCGGGCCTGGTCCCCTCCCGCTCCTACGGCAAGCCGATCCACCCCGATCTGGCGGTGTATACCGTCGCGCCGGGGATCCCCGAGGCGGCCTGGCGAGCCGACCTGGCCCTGGCGGACGGGCTCCGCGAGCACCTGCACCGGATGCTGCTGGCGGCGGCGCCCGGCGCTCCCGCCCAGGGGGGCCGGGACGATGCCTCCTGGATCGCCGAGCGAGGCAATCCCCTGGTCTGGGTCTATGTCGCCATCGACCGCAGCGGCCTGATGTACATGGCGCCCGGTGCCCGGGGTTGGGATTCCCTCTACGATCCCCGGACCCGCCCCTGGTACCGGGT
Organism: Deltaproteobacteria bacterium; assembly: GCA_003694325.1. Lineage (GTDB taxonomy): Bacteria > Myxococcota_A > UBA796 > UBA796 > UBA2385 > J125. The sequence goes on along the minus strand of RFKJ01000818.1, from coordinate 1,500 downwards.
GGCGCTCGGGCTGCGGGACAACGTGTGGGGCAAGCCCTACGTCGACCTGATGGGGACGGGGCGGCTGTTGTCGGCGACGCGCAGCATGTACCTGCCGGATGGCCGGTTTCTGGGGGTGGCGGGGGTCGACCTGCAGTTCGAGCAGGTCGTGGAGCAGCTCGTGGCGGCCGACGACCTGCCGGGGATCCGCACCGCCTACCTCGTCGACGGGGACGGTCGGGTGATGGTCGAGAGCGCGGCCCGGGACACGCCGGTCGTCATCCCGGCCACCGAGGAGATCGATGACGGCATCGACTTCGGGCTGGCCCGGCGTGCCGAGGTGCGGAAGGCGGCGCGGCGCCGCACGTCGGGACACATCGAGGTGGCCGAGGCCGATGGGCGCCGCCTGGTGTCCTGGGCCGCGGTGCCGTCGGTCGGCTGGCTCTACGTCGTGGAGGCGGACCTCCAGGAATGGCTGGACGGCGAGCCTGATCCCGGCGATGATGCCCGGTGATGGTGTGGTCGCTCCTGGTGCTGGCGTGGGGATGCGGGCGGTCCACCGTTCCCCCCGAGGGTGACGGCCAGTCGGGCGACGGTGGCGCGACCGGCGAGGCGGCTCCGGTCGATGCGGTGGCCCTGCTGAGCCGGGCGTCGCTCGATCTCCGCGGTCGACGCCCGTCGCTCGATGAGCTGGAGGCGGTGGCGGCGGATCCGGCCGAGGTGGATGCGCGGATCGAGGCCATGCTCGACGATCCGGCGGTGCCCGAGCGGGCGGCCTGGCTGTACGACGACGCCATGCACACCGCCCTGTGGATGGCCGAGTTCGACCGGTTCGACGGCGAGCTGGGGCGGCCCCTGGAATTCGACGAGTGGCGCAGCATGGGCTGGGAGCCGCTGGCGATGATCGCCGCCATCGTCGACGAGGACCGCCCGTTCTCCGACCTGGTGCGGTCCGACCGGATTCCGACCGACGCGGTGCTGGCGACGCTCTACGACACCACCGGGGCCCCCGACAGCGGCTGGGGGTGGGGCCGCTACGCCGACGACCGACCGATGGCCGGCGTGCTGTCCAGCACCTCGCTGTGGCTGCGCTACAACGCCGATCTCGTCAACCACAACCGCCGGCGGGCCAACGCCCTGGCCTCCATCCTGCTGTGCGCGGACTTCTTCGATCGCGACAGCAGCGCCTCCTTCGATGTGCAGGGCGAGGTGACCGACATCGAGCACGCAGTGGAGACCGAGCCGGCCTGCACCTCGTGCCACGCCGCCCTCGACCCGCTGGCGTCCTTCTTCGGCGGGTTCCCCGAGAAGTCGAGCAACCTGCCGATGGCCGGGTTCTTCGGGTGGAGCGCCTTCGCGGACCGGTGGACGCGGACGGCGCGGCCAGCGGCCTACTACGGCGTGCCGGCCTCCTCGCTCGACCAGCTCGGCGAGCTGATCGCCGCCGACCCCCGGTTCGCTCGCTGTGCCGTGCAGCGCTTCTACACCGGGCTCACCCACGAGGACCTGCCCGACGACGCG
>RFKJ01000817.1 GCA_003694325.1 Deltaproteobacteria bacterium | reverse complement strand
CCTGCTGGATGGCCTGCCTCCCCAGCACCAGCAGCCCGACGCCGGTCAACGCCACCAGCGCGACCCGGGCGGGGCGCGACGACTCCAGGAGCAGGGCTCGGCCGGCGGGCGAAAACATCCCGGACAGGGTATGCGGTGCAGGCTCCGTCGGGGGCCCGGCCGGTCGCCTTGACAAACCCGGGCCTGCGCGTAGAATGCGCGCGCCATGGGGCAGGTCGTTGCCAGCCGGCGCGGCTGCCGACGCCCCCGACCCGACGCTGGGGCCGGCTTGCGACGGGTCGGACCACAGGGCAGGCACCCACCAGAAGGATCGGCGCATGGAGTTCAAGGTTGGAGACAAGGTCGTCTACCCCGCCCACGGGGTCGGCGTGATCAAGGCGGTGGAGACCGTCGACTTCGAGGGGGAGCGCTACACCTTCTACGTGCTCACGATCCTCGACAACGGCAGCACCTTCCGGATCCCCGTGCAGAACATCAGCGCCATCGGCATGCGTCGGGTCATCTCGATGATGCAGGTCGAGAAGGTCTACGAGGTGCTGCGGGACCGCGATGTCCCCGCCGACAACCAGACCTGGAACCGCCGGTACCGCGAGTACACCAACAAGCTCCAGACCGGCGACCCCATCGAGGTCGCCAAGGTGCTGCGCGATCTCGCCCTGTTGCGCCAGGAGAAGAACCTGAGCTTCGGCGAGCGCAAGATGTACGACAAGGCCAGTCGGCTGCTCATCCAGGAGATCGCCTTCGCCAAGGACACCGACGAGCAGTCCGTGGAGAAGGAGCTCACCGAGCTGTTCGAAGCGGCCTCCACGCCCGACAACTGACGGCCCCACCCACGGTCCCGCAGGAGGCCCCGCTGTCCTCCCCCCGCATTCGTCTGCACTTCCCCCCCGGACGCCCGCTCACCCTGGCGGACGTGCGGCTGGCGCTGTTCGGCACCCTGTGGTCGCGTCGCGACGACGGCACCGTCGTCGCATCCGTCGAGAACCGCTCCGCCCTCGACGACCTCGAGTGGGTCGGCATCGAACCCGACGAGATGGCCGCGCCGGCCAACGACAAGCGGGTCGCCGAAGTCGTCGACGAGCTGATCGACCAGGGCCGGGCCTACCGCTGCTACTGCTCGGCCACCGAGCTGCGCGAAATGTCCGTGAACCCGACCGGCTTCCCCGAGCCGGTGTTCTACGACGGACGTTGCCGCAAGCTCACCGCCGCCGACCGGGCCGCCATGGAGAAGATGGGGCGGAAGCCGCGCATCCGCATCGTCATGCCCGAGGAGCTGCCCACCCTCGACGGCATCGACATGCCCCGGCCGAAGTCGGACTTCGTGATCGTCGAGGCCGACGGCACGCCCAACGACCTGTTCAGCGCCGTCCTCTCGCCCCGCGAGGCCGGCGCCACCGCCATGCTGGTCGACGGCGGGCGGGTGCGCGAGCTGGCCCACTGGCTGGTCATCGCCCACGTCCTCGACTGGGAGCTGCCCGACCTGCGGGTGCTGCCCCCGTGGCGGGCCGTCGACACCGCCCAGGCCAACGAGACCCCCACCACCCTGACCATCGCCGCCCTGCGCGATGCCGGGTTCGTGTCGGTGGCCCTGCTCCGGGCCGCGGCCGAGGCCGGCTGGGACCCCGGGGACGCCACCGACATCGACGAGATGGCGGCCCGGTTCTCCATCGACGACCTGTCGCCCGACAGCCCGATATTCGACTACGACGCCCTCAAGAAGATGAACGGCGACCTGATCCGCAAGATGGATCGCTTCGACAAGATCCAGGTCGTCGGCGAATACCTCGAGCGCAAGGGCTACCCGTTCATGGAGCGGGACCCCGCCTGGCAGGAGCGCTTCGTCGAGACGGTCACCGCGGAGCTGGACACCCTCGCCGACGCCGAGGCCTGGGCCAGCATCCTGCTGACGTCCACCGTCGACTACGACCGCGAGGTCGCGCGTACCGTCCGCAACCCGACCACCCACGCCCTCATCGACACGTTCGAAACGGCCATGGACGAGGTGATCGAGGGAGACGAGGCCGACAGCCGCACCTGGCGGCGGGTGCTCAGCCGGTATCGCAGCAGCGCCACGGCCCCCGGCCGGGCCCTGTCGGTGATGCGCCTCGTGCTCACCGGACAGCGCGAAGGACCCAACCTGACCGGGATCCTGACCCTGCTCGGCCCGGATGGTTGTCGCGGCCGGCTGGAGAAGGCACGGCGGTACATCGCCTGATCCGCCCCGCCGCGGCGCGATGACGACCGGGAGCGGCCCGCCGGCCGGGTCGCTGCTATGGTGACCCGCCGCCCGCACGCTTCCCTCGAGGAGTCGCACCATGAGCACGGCCGCCCAGGGTTCACCCCTGCGCCTGTACAATACGCTGTCGCGAACCATCGAGACCTTCGAGCCGGCCATCCCCGGCAGGGTCCGGATGTACGTCTGCGGCATGACGGTCTACGACTACTGCCACATCGGCCACGCCCGGGCCATGATCACCTTCGACGTGGTGGTGCGCTGGCTGCGGGAGAAGGGCCTGGACGTCACCTACGTCCGCAACCACACCGACGTCGACGACAAGATCATCGCCCGGGCGCTGGAGCTGGGAGAGGACCCGCTGGCCCTGTCGGCCCGGTTCATCGAGGCCCTGGAGACCGATCTCGGCCGGCTGGGCCTCGTCGAGCCGGACGTCTCCCCCAAGGTCAGCACCCACATCGACGCGATCATCGACATGATCCGGTCGCTCATCGACCGGGGGCACGCCTACGTCACCGATGGCGGCGACGTGTGGTTCTCCGTGGAGAGCTTTCCCCGCTACGGCCAGCTCTCCGGCAAGCGACTCGACGACCTGCGCGCCGGCGAGCGCATCGCCGTGGACGACCGCAAGCGCCACCCCGGAGACTTCGCCCTGTGGAAGGCGGCCCGCCCCGGTGAACCGGCCTGGGACAGCCCCTGGGGACGGGGGCGGCCGGGCTGGCACATCGAGTGCTCGGCCATGGCCACCCGCCACCTCGGCGAGACCTTCGACATCCACGGCGGCGGCATCGATCTCGTCTTCCCCCACCACGAAAACGAGATCGCCCAGGCCGAGTGCGCCACCGGCCACTCCCCCTTCGCCCGCTACTGGATGCACAACGGGCACCTGACGCTGGTCGACGACGAGGGCACCCCCGTCAAGATGAGCAAGTCCCTCGGCAACGTCATCAACATCCGGGACCTGCTCGACGAGGTGCCCGCCGAGGCCGTGCGCATCCTCTACCTGGACAGCCACTACCGCAAGCCGCTGCCCTTCTCCCGCCAGCGCCTGCAGGACGCCCTGATGGCCGCCGAGCGGGTCTACCTCGCGCGCCAGGCCCTGGAGACCATGGCCGCCCGGGAACCGGCAGCCCCGGCATCCCAGGTGGCGGCCGACCTCGGGGGCGACGCCCAGGCGCTGTACGAGCTGGCCCAGGGCTTCGAACCGCGGTTCGCCGCCGCGATGGACGAGGACTTCAACACCGCCCGGGCCCTGGGCGAGCTGTTCGAGCTGGTGCGGGCGGTCAACCGCTTCGCCAACCACCGAAAGTGGTGGAAGCGCAGCAGCGCGCTGGCTGCCATGGTGCTGCCCTGCTTCGACCTCGCCGGCCGGGTGCTGGGGGTCGGCGGGACCGACAGCACCGCCTTCTTCGACGAGCTGACCGACAAGCTGCTGGCCCGCGCCGGCCTGGACCGGGCCGACATCGAGGCCCGGATCGACGCCCGGCAGCAGGCCCGGGCCGACAAGGACTGGGCCCGGGCCGATGCCCTGCGCGATGAACTCGACGCCCTGGGAGTCGTCGTCATGGACGGACCCCAGGGCACCACCTGGCGGATGCGGGTCGGCTGACCACGGCGCCGGCCCCACGCCGGCGCGACGGGAGCTGCGCCGGCCCTCCCCCGCCGGCCCCGCGACGGGCCGGCGGCGTCCATGGCTCAGTGCAGGGCCACCGCCGCGCAGGCGACCTCCTCGCCGGACTTGCTGGGGTCCTCGCAGGTCCACCGACGGTGCATGACCGTGACCCCCGCCGGCAACGTGCCCTCGGGGAAGGGCTCGGTCCAGGTGTGCGACCAGTGGTAGCGGTACTCCTTCTTGCCGCCCTTGACCTCGACCACCTCGGGTTCGAGGCCCTTCTGGGGGTTCTGCCCGTCGAACCACAGGTCGTAGGTGACCTTGCACCCGTCGACCACGTCCCGGGCGTCCTGGCCCAGGTACCAGAAGTGGACCTCCTCGCCGTAGCTCACGCCCTCGCGGCCGATGGTCTCGACGTTGTTGAGGTCGGCCGGGTACTCGGCGCTGCGCATGGGGGCGATGTCGCCGCTGTCGGTGCAGTGCTCGAACAGCAGCTCGCCGCCGTCCCACTTCACGAAGGGGTTGGTGCCGACCGGGTTGCTGTCCTCGACCTCCTTGCCGTTGTAGATGGTCATGTAGTTGTCGGTCACCCGCAGGCGACACTTGCGGGTGTCGACCTTGATGTAGAGCCGTCCCTGCAGCTTGTTGCCGAGGTTGTTGTTGTTCAGCTCGAACTGCTTCCACTTGTCGGTGTTGCGGTACTTCTCCACGTTGGCGGTGGCTTCCTCGATGGCCTTGGCCACCTCCTCGGCGGTCGCGCTCTTCTCGTACTTCTGGAGGGTTTCGGCGGTGCACTCCGCCCCGCCCACCAGCAGGGCCTGGCAGATGTCCCGGAGCTTGGCCTCCTCGGCGCAGATCAGCTCCTCGCCCTGGATCTCGCAGCCGTAGGTGTAGACATCGGCCAGCGACCCGACGTTGTACTTGACCTTGAACTGCCCGTCCTCCTTCAGGATCCGCATGCGGGTCCGCGGATCCTTGATCTCGGACTTGTCCGGCAGCGGCCGCAACATCACCCAGGTCGTGTCGGCCAGCTTGTCGATGGCCAGGTCACACCCCTCCACGGCACCCGACCCGACGGTGATGCCGCTCTTCTTCTCCTCGCAGGCGGTGGCGAGGACCAGGACGACGGGGAGGATGACGGGGATGGTCCGCATGGATGGCTCCGGAACGATGAAGGGACGGTCACGAGCGGGGCGAGCAGGCTATCACGCCCCGCGCACCGCCACCGCCGAGGAGGTCCGCCGTGCAGCTCGTGCTCGCGACCCGCAACGCCCACAAGGTGGACGAGATCCGCCGCATCCTGGCCGACGCCGGGTTGACCGGCCTCGACCTGCTGTCCCTGGACCGCTGGCCCGACCTGCCCGACGCCCCCGAGGACGCACCCGACTTCGAGGGCAACGCGCTCGCCAAGGCCCGGTACGTGTACGCCCACACCGGGATCCCCGCCGTCGCCGACGACTCGGGCATCGAGGTCGCCGCCCTCGACTGGGGTCCGGGGGTCCACAGCAAGCGGTTCACGCCGGAGGGCACCGCCGCCACCAACAACCTTCGCCTCCTGCAGGAGCTGGAGGGAGTCACCGATCGGCGGGCCCGGTTCCGCTGCGTGCTGGCCCTGGTCGGCCCGCAGGGAGCGCTGACCGCCAGCGGCACCGTGCTCGGCGTGATCGGCCACGCTCCGCGGGGCAGCGGGGGCTTCGGCTACGACCCGTTGTTCTGGCCCGACGAGGCACCGGGCCGCACCATGGCCGAGCTGTCCCCCGAGGAGAAGGACGCCATCAGCCACCGGGGCCGCGCCTTCCGCCAGCTCCCGGCGCTGCTGCGCCGCTGGGGCTGGACCTGACGCGCTCCCGGGGCGCCGTTCAGCCCAGTCGCGGATCCGACGGCTCGCTTACCGAGCGGTGGATCGCCCGGAGCAGGGTCACAGCCCCGATGACGGTGAACAGGGTCGCCGTGATCCGGCCCTGCAGGATCAGGTTGCCCTTCGCCGCGGGGTAGACCCGGTCGATGAACGGCAGGGTCAGGATGCTGGTGCCGTCCGTGCCGTTGTACCAGAACACGAAGATCCCGGCGGCCAGGAAGAGGATCGGTGAGAAGTAGCGTCCCATGGAGGGGTCCCGGGGCTGGGCGTGCGGTGACTGGCGGGGTCCCGGCGAACAATCTACCCTGCCGGCGCAACCAATGCGCCCGCCGCGCATCGCTGGTCGGACACCGGGTCCCAGCAATCCCGGGTCCCAGCAACCCCGGGTCCCGGCAGGACCGTGTCCCGGCAACCCCGTGTCCCGGCAACCCCGCCGACCACTTCCACCACAACTTCGCCGCCCACCCCCTGGAGGAGCCCATGTCCCGCCTCACCCTGTCCACCCTCGCGCTGATCCCGCTGCTCGCCGCCTGCGGCGACAAGGGAGGCGACGACACCGGCGGCGCGGTGGACGCCGACCTGGCCACCGCCCAGGACATCTGGTCGGAGATCGCCGGCTACGACTCCTGGAACCAGACCGCCGACTGGACCGGCATCCAGGAGTCCGCCGACGGCACCCATGGCAGCCACGTCCAGATCTGGCTCAACGACCTCGCCTACGACACCATCGAGGCGGGTGCCGGCGGTGACATGCCCGATGGCGCCATCCTGGTCAAGGAGGGCTACAGCGACAGCAGCGGCGCATCGCTGAACGCCATCACCGCCATGAAGAAGATCAGCGGCTTCGATTCCGAGCACGGCGACTGGTTCTGGGTCAACTACAGCGAGGATGGCACCGTCAACATGTACGGGTCGGAGTCGGCCTGCTACGGCTGCCACGAGTCCGGGCAGGACTACGTCCGGTTCACGACCTGGTAGGTCGACGGTCTCGACCCGCCGGGTCGCCGGCGGGGACCGGTGATACCCTGACCCGGTCCCTGGAGGCCCGCCGGTGCCGGTCGTCGTGCTGCTGTTGCTCGCCGGCTGCACGCTGCAGGCGTGGTGTGACCGGTTCAACCTCGACTGCGAACCGCCGGACGACACCGTCCACGACGCTCCGCCCGACTCCGACGGCGACGTCTGGCCCGACGACGAGGACTGCGCCCCCCACGATCCGGCCATCTCGCCGTCGGTCGACGAGGTCTGCGACGGCGTCGACAACGACTGCGACGGGCTGGTCGACGAGGGGACCCCCGGCCTGCAGACCTGGTACCGGGATCGGGACGGCGACGGCTACGGCGACGAGGGCTGGAGCACCGAGTCCTGCGAAGCGGTGGACGGCCACGTCCGGGTCGGCGGCGACTGCGACGACAGCCGGCCCGGGATCCATCCGGGGGTCGAGGAGGTCTGCGGCAACGGCCTCGACGACGACTGCAGCGGGGACGCGCCGGAGTGCCCCTTCGCCGACCTGAGCACCTCCGACGACGCGCTCAGCTCGTTTCTGCCCGACGACAGCGACGGGGTCATCGGGCACGCCATCGCGGTCGGCCCGGGGATGCTGGGGGACCCCGACCTCCACGTCCTGTTCGGCTCTCCCCAGGACCGGTACCGCGGTGTCCGGGGCGGCGGCGTCTACCTGGTGCGCGGCAGCTACGCGGCCCTGGAGTACGCCCGGGACGCCGTCGACAGCCTGCCGCTCCTCACCAGCCTGGAGGAAGGCGACGCCGTGGGAACCGCCATCGTCGCCGACTTCGACGTCAACGGCGATGGCGACTACGACCTCGTGGCGGGGGCCCCCGGCGCCGAGAGCACCGAGACCGACGAGGGCGTGGCCTGTGTCCTGGTCAGCCCCGTCGGGGGCCTGCTGCGCCGGCGGGAGGCGGACTGCGCCCTCCGCCGCGTCGGCGGCCGGGAGGGCGCGGCCTTCGGATCTTCCCTGGCCACGGTGGCCGACGAGACCCGGTGGGCCGGTGCCGCACTCGCCGTCGG
>RFKJ01000816.1 GCA_003694325.1 Deltaproteobacteria bacterium | reverse complement strand
GGTTGCCGGGGAGGGAGGAGCCCTCCCCGGCTCGACCGGTACCGGAGCCGGGCCCTCGGTTGCGGGCCCGGCTGCCCGGCCCATGCGCCCCGGATGCCGTGCGCCCGGGCTCAGCGATCGCCCTGGCGCCCCTCGATGGCCAGCAGCAGCACCACCGCGGCCACGCCGAGCCGAGGGTCCAGCGTCTCCCCGTCGGCCCCGGAGAGGTCGACGTCGTAGCGCAGGCGGAACAGGTGGAACCGCTGCTGGATCGTGCCCACCTCCCGGTCGCCCACCGTCACGTGGAAGGTCTGGGGGATGATCGGCAGGAAACGCCGCAACAACGCCAGCGCCGTGGAGTCCTCCCGGATCCGCCCGAAGGGCTTCCCATCGGCGTCCAGCAGGACCCACTCGTCCCGCAGCAGGCTCTTGAACCCCTCGCGCTTGAGCGACCCCACCCGCTCGCCGGTGGCTGCGTCGACGACATCGTAGGTGCCCGAAAAATCGGCGATGCCACGGGCCTTGATGGCGAGCACCCTGGTGGTCTGGGCCTCGTCGGCCCAGACGTTGATCTCCTCCTTGAGGCGGAAGGCCTTCTGCTTGACGAAGAAGCGCAGGTTCCCCTCCGGCCCGCGGATCCGAAACGCCGGCCCCAGGAAGGAGAACAAGGCGCGCTCGGCGGTATACCGGCTGCTGTAGGGGGACAGCGCGGTGCTCATCGGGGCCTCCAGGTGGTCGGAGGACACGGCGGCTGGCGGTTACGCCCGGTGCCGCACCGGCAGATCCGGCGAAACTTCTCTCCCGGCGGCCGGGAAGCCCCGGGCACACCACGCGGGTTCGGGCTAGCCGTGTCCATGCTCCGCTCGCGATCCTCCCACCGGTCCGCGTCCATGCGCAAGTTCCTGCCCGCGACAATCCTGATGTGCCTCCTGGTGGCCTGCGGCCCCCCGCCGGAGGGTCCCGCCGGGGCTGAAGAACAGGCCGAGGAGCCCGATCGCCGGGTGCTGGTCGAGGCCGCCCCGGTCCAGCGCGGAGACGTGGCCGACTACCTCGTCACCACCGGGACCCTGGAGAGCGAGGCCCAGGCCGACATCATCCCCGAGGCGACCGGGGTGGTGACCCGGATCCTGGTCGAGGAGGGCGACACCGTCCGCCGGGGCCAGCTCCTGGCCGAGCTGTCGAACCCCTCGCTCGAAGCCGCCGCCGAGCGTGCCCGCGTCGAGCTGGCTCGGGCCCGCCGCGAAGCCGAGAGCGCCCGGGCCCTCCACGCCCGGGGCGCCATCTCCGACGCCGAGCTGCGGGCCGCCGAGGACGCCCTGACCACGGCCGAGGCGTCCTTCTCCGAGGCCGCCGCCACCTCGGACTTTACCCGCATCGAGAGCCCCATCGACGGCACGGTGGCGGTCCGCGACCTGCGAGTCGGCGAGCTGGCCGGCCAGGGCCGGGCCTTCCAGATCGTGGACCTCGACCACCTGCGAGTCATCGTCCGGCTTCCCGAAAAGGACCTCGACCGCGTCCGGGTCGGCCAGCCCGTGGTGCTCCAGGGCGCCTACGACGACCAGCCCCGCGGCCAGGGGCGGGTCGCCCGGATCAGCCCGGTGGTCGACCCCCAGACCGGCACCGTCCGGGTCACCATCGAGGTCGACGCCGACACCACCGACCTCCGCCCGGGCCAGTTCGTCAAGGTCCGCATCGAGGTGGCCCGCCACGAAGACGTCCTCACGATCCCGCGGCGCGCCCTGACCTGGATCGACGGCGAACCGGTCGCCTGGAAGGTGGTGGACGCCACGCCCGACGAAGCCGAGGATTCGTCCGACGAGGGCGCCGCCGAGGAAGCAGCGGGTTCCGACGACGGTCCCGGCTTCCTGGCGAAGCTGCTGGGCCGCACCGGCAACGAGGATGAGGCCGACGGCACCGACGAGGAGCCCGCCCCTCCTCCCTGGCCCCTGCGCGAGGCGGAGCGGGCCGACCTGGAGATCGGCTTCGTCGACACCACCTCGGTCGAGGTCCTCTCCGGGCTCGCCGAAGGCGATCTCGTCGTTACCGTCGGCAACGACAACCTCCGCAGCGGCACTCCCCTGCGGCTGCCCGACGATCCCGGTCCCGAAGCCGCCGATGCGGCCGAGGGCGACGACGGTGCGGTCACGCCCGACGACCAGGGTGCAGCCGGGTGAGCATCTTCCAGCTCGTCGTCTCGCGCCCCGTCGCGGTGTGGATGATCGCCATCGCCGCAGCCGTGTTCGGCTTCGTCAGCTACCAGCGCCTGCCGCTGGACCTGATGCCCGACCTCGCCTACCCGTCGATCACCGTGCGGACCGAGGCCGAGGGCTATGCCCCCGAGGAGGTCGAGGGCCAGGTCAGCCGCCCGGTGGAGGAGGCGCTGGCCACCACCGAGGGGCTCGTCGAGCTGGAGAGCCGGTCCCGGGCCGGCCTGTCCGACGTGGTGCTGGAATTCGCCTGGGGCAGCGACATGGATCGCGCCGCCCAGGACGTTCGCGAGCGCCTGCAGACGACCTTCCTCCCCGACGACGTGGGCCGCCCGCTCATCCTCCGGTACGACCCGACGCTGGACCCCATCCTCCGGATCTCGCTGGCCACCGATCCCCAGGGCAGCTCCCTGCCCGATGACGACGACCTCGCCCTGGTCGCCCTGCGCGAGCTGGCCGAGCGCCAGCTCAAGCGCGAGCTCGAAGCCATGGACGGGGTGGCGGCGGTCCAGGTGCGCGGGGGGCTGGAGCGGGAGGTGCTGGTCCAGGCCCGCCAGGACTGGCTGGCCGCCCGCGGCGTCACCATGCAGCAGCTCATCACGACGCTGGGGGCCGAGAACGTCAACATTCCCGGCGGCGCCATCCGCGACGGCGACCAGGAGTTCATGGTCCGCACCCTCAACGAGGTCCGGTCCGTCGACGAGATCGAGCAGCTCGAGGTACGCCGCCCCGACGGGACCGGGGTCCCCGTCTCCGAGCTGGCCGTGGTCACCGAGTCCCACCGGGATCGGGAGGTCGAGAGCCGCCTGGGTGGTCAGCCGGCCGTGACGCTCGAGGTCTACAAGACCGCCGACGCCAACATCGTGCGGGTCGCTCGGGACATCAAGGCCCGCCTGGGCACGGACCGACCGCCGCCCCCGCCCGGCCTGGATCCCGCCGTCGCCGCCGCCATGGCCGGCCCACCGGCCCTCGTGGACCAGCTCCC
>RFKJ01000815.1 GCA_003694325.1 Deltaproteobacteria bacterium | reverse complement strand
GGCGTCTTTGGAGGGGGTCTCGCGACCCCCTTGCGCCTGCGGCGCACCCCCGCGGCGGCCGCTGCGCGGCCGCAGTACGCGCGACCACGACGTGGATCGAACGCGGGAGGAACTACCAGTCGCGCGACCAGGGGTCGGGGGTCGGGACGCCCCCCCACCGCTCACGCGAAGAAGTCGTTGCCCTTGTCGTCGACGACGATGAATGCCGGGAAGTCCTCGACCTCGATCTTCCACACCGCTTCCATGCCCAGCTCGGGGAAGTCGAGCACCTCGACCTTCCGGATGTTCTCCTGGGCCAGCAGGGCGGCGGGGCCCCCGATGCTCCCCAGGTAGAAGCCGCCGTACTTCTTGCACGCCTCGGTGACGATGCGCGACCGGTTGCCCTTGGCGATCATGACCAGGCTGCCGCCGGCCGCCTGGAAGATCGGCACGTAGGGGTCCATCCGGGCGGCGGTGGTCGGGCCGAAGCTGCCGCTGGGCATCCCGTCGGGCTTCTTGGCGGGTCCCGCGTAGTACACCGGGTATTCCCGGAAGTAGTCGGGCAGTCCCTCGTCCCGATCCAGTCGTTCCTTGAGACGGGCGTGGGCGATGTCCCGCGCGACGATCATCGGCCCGGACAGGCTGAGGCGGGTCTTGATCGGGTACCTGCTCAGCTCGGCCCGGATCTCGTCCATGGGGCGGTTCAGGTCGATGCGCACGACCTCGTCGCTGAGCTGGGCCGGGTCGATGGGCGGCAGGAAGCGGGCCGGGTTGCGCTCCAGTTCCTCCAGGAACACACCGTCGGCGGTGATCTTCGCCAGGATCTGTCGATCGGCCGAGCACGACACGCCGATCCCCACCGGGCAGCTTGCGCCGTGACGCGGCAGGCGCACCACCCGCACGTCGTGGCAGAAGTACTTGCCCCCGAACTGGGCGCCGATGCCCAGCTCGCGAGTGATGGCGAGGACCTGCTCCTCCAGCTCGGGAACGCGGATGGCGTGCCCGAGTCCGTTGCCGCGGGTGGGGAGGTCGTCGAGGTAGCGGGCGCTCGCCAGCTTGACGGTCTTGAGGGTGGTCTCCGCCGAGGTCCCGCCGATGACGATGGCGAGGTGGTAGGGGGGGCAGGCGGCCGTGCCCAGGCGGGGCAGCTCCCGGCGCAGGAAGGCCAGCAGGCTATCGGGGTTCAGGAGGGCCTTGGTCTCCTGGTAGAGGTAGGTCTTGTTGGCGCTGCCCCCGCCCTTGGCCATGAACAGGAACTCGTAGCGGTCGCCGGGGGTGTGCAGGATGTCGATCTGCGCCGGCAGGTTGGTGCCGGTGTTCTTCTCCTCGTACATGCCCAGCGGGGCGAGCTGGGAGTAGCGCAGGTTGTCCTCGGTGTAGGTCCGGAAGATCCCGTGGGACAGGGCCGCGGCATCGTCGCCCTCGGTGAACACCCACTGACCCTTCTTGGCCATGACGATGGCGGTGCCGGTGTCCTGGCAGGAGGGCAACACGAAGCCGGCGGCGACCACCGCGTTGCGCAGCAGCGTGGTGGCCACGAACCGATCGTTGGCGCTGGCCTCGGGATCGTCGAGGATGTTGCGGAGCTGCTGGAGGTGCCCGGGACGGAGCAGGTGGTTGACGTCCAGCATCGCGGTCGCCGCCAGCTCGGTGAGAGCCTGGGCGCTGACCTCGATCACGCGGCGTCCCTTGTACTCGCCGACGCTGACTCCATCGATGTCGAGCTTGCGCCACGGCGTCTCGACGGGGTGGGCGTGGGGGAACATCTCCTGGTACTGGAACTCGGGCATGGCGGGAACCTCGGGCAGCAAGGGGACAACGCCTAACCGGCGGGCCCGGGGGACCGCGCGCGTCGCGGCGTCGCGGCGTCGCGGGCGGGGTCGGGCCGCGGGGACCGGGGTGGCGTTGCTCGCCGGGCGCGTTGCTCGCCGGGCGCGGCCTGGTCATCGAACCCGGGTGGCGCGGCGGACCGAGGGGATCAATCGTCCGAATCCTCGTCATCGTCATCGTCATCGTCGTCGGCGTCCTCGCCCCGAGCCCGCACCGCCCCGGGGGCCGCTCCGGCTGCGGTCGCCCCTCCCCCGGTGGCCCGGTTCCAGGCTTCGGCGGCCCCGTGCTGGTAGACGAGCTTGCCACCCTCGTGGCCGGTCTCGGCACCCAGGCCGGCCACCCCCAGCGACACCACGACCGCCGCCGTCGTCACCCCGAGGGAGAGCTTGCGGGACGGCAGGGCCGCGCCGGCGATGAACAGGACGAGCAGCAGTCCGGCCCCGGCGGTGAACGCCTCGGCGTCTTCCTCGTGGGCGTGGATGGCGGACTCGGGGACGGCATCTTCGACCATCTCCTCGGCCTCCTCGCCCGTCCTCTGGGCGAGCAGCGCGGTGGCCAGCACGATGGCCTGAAGCCCGGCGAGGATCCACAGGGCGCGCCTGGGAAGCCAGCCGCGCCAGGTGGCCACCAGCAGGCCGACGGCCAGCAGGGGCACGACGAAGGCGATGCCGAGTGGCAGGTGGACGAGGGCGGGGTGGATGGGCAGGTCGGTCGGCATTGCGCTACTCCTCGGTGGGGGACACCCCTGCACTCATCGCACAGAGGCGGCCACGCCATGCGTCAGGTGACGGAAGGTCGGGAAACCACCGGGGAAGCTGAGGAACGCGGTGCGTCCGTCGGAGGGCGGATCCCGGTCCTCCTGCCGGTGGGGGTCCTCGTCACCGTCGCCGGGCTGCTGGCGACCGATGTCTGGATGGACCGGCGGGACGGGGCCTCGCTCACCCACCTGGCGGTCGAGTTCGTCGCCCTGGCCGCCGCCGGGCTGACGGCCGTGACCCTGGTCATCCTGTGGCAGCGCGAGCGCCGGCGACTTGGGGCCGCTCGGGAGGCCGTCGCCTCTGCCCGTGCCCGAT
The DNA here is from genome assembly GCA_003694325.1 of Deltaproteobacteria bacterium. Classification (GTDB taxonomy): domain Bacteria; phylum Myxococcota_A; class UBA796; order UBA796; family UBA2385; genus J125. Next base: position 2,783 of record RFKJ01000815.1, on the reverse strand, counting down.
CGCGGTCCCTGGAGGTGGAGGCCGCCCGGTGGCGGGCGGAGGCCGAGCAGTCCCTGCAGGGGCTGGGCGAGGCCATCGATCGACAGTTCGACCGGTGGGGACTGACGGCCGCCGAGCGAGAGGTCGGGCTGCTGCTGCTCAAGGGCCTGGCCATGAAGGAGATCGCCGGGGTCCGGCAGACCAGCGAGCGCACCGCGCGGGACCAGGCGCGCGCCGTCTACCGGAAGGCCGGGGTGTCCGGGCGGGCCGAGCTGTCGGCCTTCTTCCTCGAGGACCTGCTGCTGCCGGCCGACCCGGGCGGGTCGCCCGGAGAGCCGGGGTGAGCCGCAGGACGCCGCGAGGACGGCCATGCGCCACCCGCCCTACAAGGTCAGTCGCAGCCCGACGTGGCCCCCGAAGCTGCGGTCCAGGCCGAAGTTGAGCTGCCCGTAGGCCTTGGCCAGGAACACGTTGGCCTGGGCGCCGATGAAGGCGCGGATCGCGTCGTCGGCGTGGCTGCCCTCGGCGCTGTACCGCACCAGGCCGGTGCCGATGTCCCGGTCGTCGAGCGCCAGGCTGCTGACCGGTCCGACCAGCTCGGCGGTCATGGCGCTGGTGGCGGTCAGGTTCCTGTCGTAGGCGATCCCCCCGAAGGCCGTGGCGACGAGGATGCGGACGTTGGTGGACAGCTCGATGGGGACCGCGGCGGCGTCGGTGGAGATGCTCAGGGCGCCGTCGGCGTCCCACCGCACGTCGGGGGTCGTGATCGGGATCGGCGACTCCAGGGTGAGCTTGTAGCGGGAGGACTCGTAGCCGGCGGTGAGGGCCAGCCCGCCCCACTCCACCGGCTTGCCGCTGCCGCCGGCGACGCCGATGAGCTGGACCTGCAGGTTGGCGCCGTAGTTGGTGAACGAGGCCCGGAACGGGTCGAGGGCCGTCTCGGCGGCCAGGCCGTGCACGTAGACGATGAACCGGCGCAGGGCGCTCTTGTCGTTGATGGTGAACGCGCCCAGGTTGAGCCCGCCCATCACCGCCGCCTGGAAGGCGAACCCGCCGGTGGGGAGGTTGTCGCTACCCCGCTGGAAGCTGACGCCGTGGGAATTGACCGCGGTGCCCAGGCCGCCGCCCACCACGAAGCGCTGGGGGTTGCTGGCGTAGTCCACGCCCATGCCCTTGGTGGCCATCTGGTTGGCCTGGGCCATCTGGCCGAGGAAATCGGTGACCTCGTCGAGGCGCAGGCTCCGGGTGGCGTTGGCCTGCAGTTCGGCCTCCACCGCGTTGGGGTCCAGCCCGAGCTTGGCGGCGACGTCATCGTTGATGTCGAAGGAGATCTCCTGGGCCCGGGCCGAGGTGGACAGGACCAGGACGGTGGCGAGCAGGGCGCCGAGCTGCGTGACGAATCGCATGGGAACTCCGGGGACGACCCGATGGAATCTACCTGAAATGCCGGCGACCCGTGCACCCCGGCTCAGCCGGTCGGCGCTCCGCCGACCACGGTCTGCCAGCCCCGGTCGGCCCGCCAGGTCCGCAGCCACCAGCGGCGACCATCGGTCGACCACTCGACCGTGCCGGCCTGGTCGGTCCGCAGCAGGCGCGGGCGGCAGCGCCGACCGGCGTGATGGTCGGTGCCCCCACACGGCGGTGGGGGACGCGCCCGTGGCTGCCGGGAGGCCTCGGGTCCCGAGCGGTCGCCCCCGCCGCGGGGGAACAGCCAGCGGGCCAACGCCGGAGCGTGGGGGTGACCGTAGCGGTTGCCGGCGCCGGCGGAGATCACCGCCACGGCGGGCCGGGTCGCCCCCACGAGGCCCGCACTGGAACTGGTGCGGCTGCCATGGTGGGGCACCTTGACCAGGGTCGCCGGTGGCAGGGTCCACGCCAGGGTGCGCTCGGCGTCCTCCTCGATGTCGCCGGTGAACAGCGCCGAGCAGCACCCCAGCCCCACCGAGAGCACCAGGCTCTCCTCGTTGACGGCGTCGCGTCCGGTCGCCGTCCAGCCCGCCAGGGGATGCTCGATCCGGATCCCGGTCGGCGGGTCGTCGTCGGCGAGGTGGACGGTTGCCCCGGTCGTGGCGGCCCGCGACCACAGGCGCCAGTCATCGCCGGTGGGGCTGCGTGGCCGCCGAGGCAGCCACAGCGATTCGAAGGGAAGCTGCTCGGCGACGGCCACCAGGCCGGTGCTGTGGTCGGGGTGGGGGTGGCTGAGGGCGATCCCGTCGAGGTGGTCGATCCCCCGACGGCGCAGCCAGGCCAGGACCGGGCCGCGGCGCGGCCCGCCGTCGATGAGCCACCGGCGGCCGTCCGGCCACTCCACCAGGCTGGCGTCCCCCTGGCCGATGCCCAGGATGGTGACCGTGAGCCGGTGGACCGGCCACGCCCGCAACCCGAGGGCGACGACGGCCAGCAGGACGGCGGCGGCGGACCGGCGGCGCAGCAGGAGGGCCAGGGCCAGCAACAGGGCGCCGCCGGGGCCGACGGCGGGAGACCACGGTTCGCGGTCGAGGAGGTGCAGCAGGGCGAGGACGAGGTCGAGGGCGTGGTCGGCGATCCACAGCGGGGCGGCGGCCAGGGGGCGGGGCAGCCGCGCGGCGAGGAGTGCGGCGGGAACCACGAGGCTGCCGACCACCGGCGCGGCGGCGAGGTTGGCCAGGGGAGCGAGGGGGGCGAGCTGCTGGAACCGCCAGGCCACCACCGGCAGGGTCCCGGCGGTCGCCCCGCAGGTCGTGGCGATGGAGCGGACGAGCCATTCGACCGGAGCGGGGGCGTCGGGGGGCAGCAGGCGGGTGAACCGGGGGACGACGAGCAGG
>RFKJ01000814.1 GCA_003694325.1 Deltaproteobacteria bacterium | reverse complement strand
CACGGCGACGGCCAGGTGCGGGGCGAGCCCCGAGGTGTCGGCCTGGACCTGCCGGCGCAGGCCGGCCCGGGAGCGCGCGGGGGTGGTCTTGGGCTCCTCGATGTGCAGCTCGCACGCGCCGCAGACCTTGCGCTCGACCAAGTCGGGGAGCCGGGTGAACTCGCCCACGACCTGGTAGCCCCAGCGCGGCTTCTTCGTCTGGTCGTCCTCGCCCGCGTCCCGGCCGACTTCCTCGCCCAGGACGTGGGCGGGGAACTGCTCGAAGTAGCGGCCCTCGACGATGAAGCGGTCCTCGGCGTCGATCTCCGCGAGCCGGCCCCCTCGGGAGCGGAAGAACAGCAGGTCGGTGACCAGGTGCGCGCCGGGGAAGATCCCCGAGGGCAGCCGGTAGGCGGCCGAGAGGTGGAGCAGGACCTTGGTGCGGAGCGAGACGTTCCGGGCGGCCCGGCCGGTCAGGAAGCCCGAGGGCACGAGGTAGACGCCGAGCCCGTTGGGCGCGAGCAGGTCCAGACCCCGGCGCAGGAAGTAGGCGTATGCCTGCTTCTCGCGGTAGGCCCGGACGGGGTCCTCGGTGACGGACACGCCCCGGGCGCCGTAGGGCGGGTTGGACACGACGAGCTTGATGCGGCCGCTGTACTCGTCGCCGTGCTCCCGCACCCAGCGCTCGAAGGGGCCCTGGTAGACGGCCAGATAGGGGCGGATCGCCTGGAGCATCCTTGCGGACAGTTCGGACCACTCGACGACCAGCCAGCGCACGGGCTCGAAGCCCGGCCCCGACAACGCCCGCACGAAGCGGCCGATGCCGGCGGCGGGCTCCAGGGCCAGGACCACGCCCCGCTCGGCCAGCTCGGGGAGCAGGGGCCGGACCACCCGGGCGACCTCGGCGGCCACCTTCGAGGGCGTGTAGTACTCGTGGATGAGCCCCCGGACCTCGGGCACGGGGAAGCCGGCGGGGAACTTGTCCGCCACCTTCTCGATGGAGAGGCCGCCCCAGCCCGAGTAGCCGGCCAAGATCCGGCGGTCCTCGTCGGTCATCCTGTCGGGCGGCGTGCTCGCGGCCACGCGCATCGCGGCGAGGTTGGCGGCGGTGCGGCGGGAGGCGGTCCACTCCTCGGGGGCGGCTTCGACCAGGCGGGGGCGCGGGCGACGCCGACGCGCGGCGAGGTTGCGCTCCAGCACCGAGACCAGGGTGGGCCGGTGCCGCGCCAGGAAGCCGTCGAGGTAGGCGGGGGTGATCCCGGGCGGCAGGTTGCCCCGGACGGCGACGGCGATGCGGTCGAGGAGCTGGTCGGCGGTGGCGTTCACAGCAGCTCCCAATCTGCCGGACAAGTGATGCTTGCCTCACCGACTTGACAATGGTTGAAGCAAGCACTACTTTGCTCATGGATGGAGCGACCATGAACCACGTCGGAGCGTTGATCGAAGACAGGAGACGGGCGCTCGGCTTGTCGCGCCGTGATCTTGCCGAGAGGATCGGCGTTTCGAAGCAGACCATCCTGAATCTGGAACGCGACCGGACCTACAACATCGGCACCCGCATGCTGCGCGAACTCGAAGGAGCGCTGGATGCCGAGTTCACCATCGCGCTGGAGGAGAAGAGGGCTATGGGCGAGACGATTCAAATGGGGAGCGACGAGTTCATCCTGCACATCCGCAAGCAGTACGACTGCGAGCTGTCGAACCCACAGCTCGGCCGTAGGATCTGGAGATGGCTGCGCGACAACGCTGACGGCGAGCAGGTCAGCGGACAGGTGACAGCGGCCTGGGGCGACGGTATTGCTGCGGTTGGACGCAACAAACTGCCGGGTACCGCCACTCAGTTCCGGTTCCGCCTCGATGCCCTGCCTGCGCTCTACCGGTTCTTGGGTCAGCTCGGCCGGGGAGACGAAGCTCTCGACGAAGAGGACGAGGAGTAGGTTCACGCTGCCTCCTGCCCCATCGCCGCCGCAATCGCCGCGCTGAAGGCGTCAATCAGGGCCTTGTCCTTCTCGGCGTCCGCCGGGGGCGCGGCCTCGGTCTCCGCCGGGGCGTCGGTGCCCACCTCGTGCTCCCTCTGGAGGCGCTTCGCCGCGATTCGCCGACCCGTGGGGTTGCCGTCCGCCAGGAAGGTGACCTTGTCGTCGGGGCCGTAGACCCGGGCGGGGATCCGGCTGACCATGCCGTGGACGCCGTCGAGCACCACGCGGTCGCCCTCGTCGAAGGGCACCCAGCTCTCGGGGGCGGCCGACGGCGGCGCGGGCACGGGCGCGGCCGGAGCCTTGCGGCTCCGCTTCGCGCCGGGCGCGCGGTAGTCCCAGCCGTCGAGCACCAGGCCGCGGGGCACGGCGTCGGCGATGCCGCGCATGGCCTCGTTGGTCTCGCCGCTCTCGGCGTCCTCGGGCAGGACCACCTTGACGTGGACCGCGCCGCCCCGGGTCCGGGCGGACAGGGACAGCGGGGCCAGGCCCACGGCGGCCAGGGCCGCCTTCATCCACCGCTTCGCCGTCGCGGCCGAGGGCTTCGCGGCGAAGGCAGCGGCCCGCTCGGCCAGCGGATCCGCCTCCCGCGCCCGCGCGGTCAGGCTGGTCTGCCCCGCCGCGCAGCTCCGGGCGGCCTTCGCCGCCGACAGCGCCACGCGCTCGCCGATCCGCCTGAGCGTACTCAGCGCGTCCCACGGCCGCCCCTCCAGGATGGCCTCGCGGGCGGTCTCGTAGGCTTGGGTGGCCCGGCCCACGGCGTCCAGGGCCTCGCGCCGCTCCGGCCCCTTGCACATCGGGGACTCGACCATCGAGGCGGCGTAGCGGACCAGCCGCCGGGCCCGCTCCATCATCGCCGGGGTGCTGGTCAGGGTCTCCCGCAGCAGCCCGAGCTGCCGGCGGGCCTCCTTGTAGACCGCCGCGTCGGGGTCCGGGTCGTGCAGCCGCTCGGCGGCCTTCAGCTCGCCGTCCAGCTCGGCCATGAAGTCGTCGAGGGGGTGGTCGGGGTGGCCGGCGTAGCCGCGCACGCGCTCGGCGATGGCCTCGAAGCCGTTGTCGTCGAACCAGTCGGCCACGTCGCGGACGGGGGTGGTCTCCTCCCAGATCCAGCGCGTCCCCTTGAGCCGGGCCAGGGCGTCCCCCTCGCGGGAGGCGACCTCGGCCATGCGGTCCAGCGCCGCGGCGTCGGCCGGCACCTGGGGCTTCGGCGTGCCGTCGTCCAGGGGCTTGGGCGGGGGAGCCGCCCGCCGCTTCCGCCCCCGGTCCCGGACCCGCAGCCGCTCGGTGGGGTTCTTCATCGGCTTGGGCGTCTTGATCGGGTG
>RFKJ01000067.1 GCA_003694325.1 Deltaproteobacteria bacterium | reverse complement strand
TCGACGAGCAGTCCCCGCCCGACGTAGACCTCGGCGTCATCGACGCGAAACTGGACGACGACGGCCACGCCGCCCTGCGGTGCCCGGCGCCGCCTCCCGGGGCCGCGACGCTGGGATCGGCCGAACTGGCGGTGGACGTGGCGGTGTTCGAGGGAGACAGCGGCCGGGCGACCCGACAGCAGGCCACCGCGCCGGTCCACCCGGCGAGGCACTACATCGGGTTGCGCACCGATCGCGACGCGGTGGGGCCCGGCGACCCCATCGCCGTCGAGGGGCAGGTGGTCGACTGGACCGGGAAGCCCGTCGCCGGCGCCCTGTCCGAGGTCGAGGTGCGGCTGTACCGGCTGCAGCAGGAGTTCGGCTGGTTCTGGGACGCCGAGTCGGGCGACAGCACCTACCGGCGGCTGCAGCGGCGCATCCAGGAGGACATCCGGGTGGTGCCGGTCCGGGATGGCCGGTTCTCGGTGCGCCTGGAGACCCCAGGATCGGCCACCGGCTGGCTCATCGACGTGCGCGGCGGAGGAGCCCGCACCGAGCGCTACCTGGAGGGCGACAGCCGCTCCTGGTACTGGGACCCCTGGCAGACGACCGTCGACGCCACCCCGCGACCCGAGCGCCCGGCGCTGCTGACGCTGGAGGCACCGGAGTCGGCAGCGCCCGGCGAGACGATCACCGTGACGACGACGGCGCCCTACGCCGGCCGGATGCTGCTGACGGTGGAGACCGACCGGGTGCAGACCCACGCCTGGCGGGACGTGGACGCCGGGCCGGTGCAGTGGGAGGTGCCGCTGCGGGTCGACGACGGCGCCGGGGGCGACTTCGTCCCCAATGTCTACCTGGCGGCGCTGCTCCTCAAGGATCCCCACCTCGAGAGCAGCGAGGCCTTCCTGCCGGACCGGGCATTCGGGGTCACCAGCGTCGCGCTGCGGCCGGACCGGTTCTCCCTCGACGTGTCGGTGAAGGGGCCGCCGGAGGCCCGGCCCTGGGAGCCCCTCACCGTCCATGTCGACGCCGGCGCGCTGCACGGACCCACCTGGGCGACGGTGGCCGCGGTCGACGAGGGGATCCTCCAGCTCACCGACTTCGACACCCCCGATCCCCGGGACCAGGTCTTCGCCCGGCGGGCGCTGGGGGTGGACAGCTTCGAGACCGTCGGCTGGACGCTGCTGAACCAGCCGGCCGGCCCGTCGTCGCACACCGGCGGGGACGCCGAGGGCGGTCACCTGGGGCGGGTGCAGATGGTGCAGCCGTTGGCGTTGTGGTCGGGGCTGGTCCAGCTCCCGGACTCCGGGGGCACCGATATCCGCTTCGACCTGCCGGGCTATCGCGGTCGGGTCCGGGTCATGGTGGTCGTCGCCGACGACCGGCGCATGGGGTCGGCGGAGCTGGCGGTGCCGGTGCGGGATCCCATCGTCCTGCAGACCACGCTGCCCCGGTTCCTGGTTGCCGGGGACCAGGCCCGGATCCCGGTGCGGCTGACCAACACCACCGACCAGCGTCGGGACGTCACGGTGGAGGTGGCGGTCCAGCCGGTGCAGGACCCGGTGGCGGTGACCGTCGGCCGGGAGGTGGGTCCGCCGGTGGAGATCGTGGATGCCCCATCCGGCGCCCTGTCGCTGGACCCGGGGGAGTCGGGAACGGTCGTCTTCGGGCTGTCGGCGTCGCGGGCCCCGGCGGCGGTGGAGCTGGAGATCCGGGCGAACGCGGGGGGGCTCCAGTCGCGGGAGACCCTCCGCCTGCCGGTCCACAACCCCGAGCCCGCTCTCTGGCGGCAGGAGCTGGTGGCCCTGCAGCCGGGTTCGACCTCGCTGCGGGCGGCGTTGGCGGGCTGGAAGCGGGGGACCGATCGGACCCGGGTGTGGGTGACGACCTCGCCCCACGCCCGGGCGCTCACCCACCTGGGCTACCTCGTCCGCTACCCCTACGGCTGCGTGGAGCAGACGACCTCGACCACCCGCCCGATGCTGTTCGTGCGCGACCTGGTGGAGGCGATCGACCCCGACCTGGTGGCCGGCGCCTCCGTCGACGACCGGATCCACCAGGGCATCGAGCGGGTCCTGTCGATGCAGCTCCCCAGCGGGGCCTTCGCCTACTGGCCGGGAGGGAGCTGGGCGAGCGAGTGGGGGACGGCCTACGCCACCCATATGCTGCTGGACGCCCGCCAGGCGGGCTTCGACGTGCCGCCCGAGGCGCTGGATGCGGCGCTGGACTGGTTGGACCAGCGGGTCGGCCAGGGTGTGAACGCCGACCCGACCCTGGCCTATGCCCACTACGTGCTGGCCGTGGGGGACCGGGCCCGGCCGGCGTTGGCCCGCCGGGTGCTCGACGCCTTCGCCCAGCAGCGGGAGACCGACCGGGAACCGTGGCGGAGGCTGCGCCAGCAGGAGGCCGAGTACCTCCTCATGGCGGCGCTGCACCGCGCCGGTGACCTCCGGTACGAGGACCGGCTCAAGGAGATCGACCTGCCCGATGCCCGGGAGATGCGGGCCCACGACTGGACCTTCTGGTCGGCGCTGCGGGGGGTCGGCCTGCGCCTGGCCGTGTTCCAGGACCTGTTCGGGGACGACCCGGCGGCGGATGCCGCCGCCGACCGGCTGGCCCGCTGGCTGGAGCGGCGCCCGAGCTCGGGGTACACCACCCAGGAGCTGGCCTGGGCGATCACCGCGTTGGGCAAGCGGGTGTCGGCCGGTGCCGACCAGCTCGACGCGGTGGCGCTGCTGATCGACAACGAACAGGTCCGGCCGGCGGCGACCCTGTCCTGGTCGTTGCAGGGGGCGGCCGCGGCCGAGGATGTCGTGGTGCGCGTGCCGGGGCTGGACCGGCCGGCCTTTGCGGTGGTGAGCACCCGGGGGGTCCGGGTGGATGACCCGGTGCCGGTGGGGGGGCACGGGCTCCGCGTCTCCCGAACCTGGGTGGACGGCGCAGGCCGGAGCCTGGACCCGTCGTCCCTGCCCCTGGGGACCCCCCTCTACGTGCGGGTCGATGTCGAGAACACCAGCGAACGTCCGATCCAGGACGTGGCCCTGGTCGATCGCCTCCCCGCCGGGTGGGAGCTGGAGAACCCCCGGCTGTCGGGGATCGAGCTGCCGCCGTGGGCCGACTCCCTGGCCCTGTGGGACCTCGACTCGATGAACCTGCGCGACGATCGGATCGAGGCCTTCGGGCGGCTGTCGCCGGGAGAGACCCGCTCGGTGCTGGTCTCGGTGCGGGCGGTGACCGCCGGCCGGTTCATCATGCCGCCGGTGCAGGCCGAGGCGATGTACGATCCCGACACCTGGGCGCGCCAGGCGGGCCGCACGGTCGAGGTGACTGCGCCGTGGACGGACGGGCTGCTGTGACCGCCGCGCCGCTGGCGGGGGGGACCGCCCCGGGCCCGCCGGCCCGGCGTCCGCGGTGGAGGTCGTGGGCCGGGATCCCGCTGGCGGCGACGATGATCCTGGGGCTGGTGGCGAGCCTGGCCTGGCTGGTGCCGCTGCCCGATCGGCTGGCCATGCGGTCGTCGTCGGTGGTCCGGTGGCGCGATGGACGCACGGCCTTCCTCACGCTCAGCGAGGACGAGCGCTGGCGGGTGCCCGTCGAGGTGGACGAGGTCGATCCCGCCTACGTCGATGCCCTCATCCGCCTGGAGGACCGACGGTTCTGGTGGCACCCGGGGGTCGATCCCATCGCCGTGGTCCGGGCCGCGGCGGTCAACCTCGCCCGGGGGCGGGTGGTGTCGGGGGCCTCGACCATCACCATGCAGGTCGTGCGGCTGTGCGAGCCGCGGCCGCGGACCCTGGCCTCGAAGCTGGTGGAGGCCGCCCGCGCCGTGCAGCTCGAGCTGCGGATGAGCAAGACCGAGATCCTGTCGGCCTACCTCGACCTGGTGCCGATGGGCGGCAACCTCGAAGGGGTGGAGGCAGCCAGCCACGCCTTTTTCGGCCACGGCGCCGACAACCTCGACGCCGCCGAGATCGCGGTGCTGCTGGCGATCCCCCAGGATCCCACCCATCGCGCTCCCGCGCCCGACCACGTCGAGACCCTCGCCGCCGCCCGGGATGCCATCGCCCGCCGCCTGCTGGCCGAGGGGCTCCTGGAGCCCCGCCTCGCCGATGGTGCCGATGGGGGCGCGGGTTCCGGGGCGTCTTCTCCCCCGGTGCCGTCGCCGGGGGAGGCGGCGAGCGCCGAGGAAGTGCTGGCCCGCATCCAGGCCACCCCGGTACCCGACGGGCTGCGGCCCATGCCGCGGCAGGCGCCCCACGCCGCGGCCTGGCTGCTGGGTGGCCCCCAGGTCAGCGGGCAGGACCTCGTCACCACCCTCGACGCCGGGGTCCAGCGTCGGGTGGAGGCGGTGGTGGCCGATGCCCGGGGCAGCCTCCATCGTCGGGGCATCGACGATGTCGCCGTGGTGGTGGTCCGGCACCGCGACGGGCAGGTCCTGGCCCTGGTGGGGGGGCATGACTTCTGGGCGGCGCGGGACGGCGCCCAGATCCCGGCGTTTGCCGTTCCGCGCTCCCCGGGCTCGGCCCTGAAGCCGGTGCTGTACGCCCAGGCGCTGGATGCGGGGATGGTCCTGCCCGAACAACTCGTGCTGGACGTGCCCGTGGACTACTCGGGGTACACGCCGGAGAACTACTCCGGGGAATTCGACGGCATGGTGCCGCTGCAGGAGGCCCTGTCCCGCAGCCTCAACGTGCCCTTCGTCCGGCTGCTGCACCAGGTCGGGGTGGAGTCGTTCCTCGGCCAGCTCCGGGGGATGGGGGTGACCAGCCTGTCGCCGGTGCCGGGCCACTACGGCCTGTCGGCGGTGGTGGGCGGGGTGGAGCTGACGCCGCTGGACCTGGCGCGGATCTATGCCACGATCGCCGAGGGAGGGCGGGCCCGGCCCCTGCGCTGGCTGGAGCCGGGCGCACCGGCGGACCCCAGCGTCCGGGTGATGTCGCCGGGTGCCGCCTGGCTGACGATCCGGGCCCTGTCCCGGCGCGACCGGCCCGATTTCCCGGGGCGGGGGGCGCTGTCGGCCATGCCGCGGCACATCCACTGGAAGACGGGCACCAGCTTCGGAAACCGCGACGCCTGGGCGGTGGGGAGCGGCGCCCGGATGACGGTGGTGGTGTGGCTGGGCAACCTCGACCGGCGGCCCGCCGCAGCCCTGGTCGGGGCCCAGGCGGCCGGGCCGCTGCTGTTCGACATCCTCGACGCCCTGAACGACGGCTTCGACCAGGACCCGGTGGCCGCCTGGACCCGCCCACCGGACCTGCGGCCCGTCGAGGTGTGCGCGCTGTCGGGGATGCGGGCCGGCCCCGCCTGCCCCGAGACGCGGGAGGTGCCAGGCCTGGAGGCCCACGTGCCCCCGACCCGCTGCACCCTGCAC
>RFKJ01000813.1 GCA_003694325.1 Deltaproteobacteria bacterium | reverse complement strand
GAGCTGGCGCCGGGCCGCCCGTCGCGGGGCCAGCTCCCTGGTGACGAGGTGCCGCAGGAAACCGTCGCGGCGGCGGCGCATGCCCACCCACATGACAGCCCTCCCGGGTCCGTGGTCAGCGGCCGGTAGTGTAGCCCGACGGCGCCCCCATTCCCGGCCCGGTCCCCGCCGGCCACGCCAACCGGTTTGACAGCCCCGAGCACCGCGATAAGCCCCAGGGGCTCCGACGCCAGGGCACGCGCCCCAACCCGCAGCGTCCCGCTGTTCACGGGGCGGTTCCATGACCGACGAGCAGCTCTTTGACCAGGCAGGAAGGACTCCGTCCGAGGACAGGCAGTTCATGTCCCACGCCCTCGCGCTGGCGCGCCGGGCCGCCGACATGGACGAGGTCCCGATCGGCGCGGTCGTCGTCCACGACGGCCGGATCATCGGGGCCGCCCACAATCGCCGCGAGGTCGACCACGACCCGACGGCACATGCCGAGATCCTGGCGATCCGCCAGGCTGCCCAGCAGATCGGCGACTGGCGTCTGCAGGGGTGCACCCTCTACGTGACGCTGGAACCCTGCGCCATGTGCGCGGGCGCGATGGTGCTGGCCCGCTTGGATCGCTGCGTCTACGGGTGCAGCGACCCCAAGGGAGGCTTCTTGGGCACGCTCGGGGAACTCCACGCCCACCCGGCGCTGAACCATCGCTTCGAGGTCCAGCCCGGTGTCTGTGGAGACGAGGCCGCGGAGCTGCTGCGCAGCTTCTTTCGACGCCTCCGGTCCCGGCAGGAGTCCTGACGACCGGGAGATCGCCGTCTCCCGTCGTCGTGGCGGGCACCGCCCGCCGTCAGGGGAGAACACGGAGAGGTGGCCGAGTGGTCGAAGGCGGCGGACTCGAAATCCGCTGTAGGCGTTCGTCTACCGTGGGTTCGAATCCCACCCTCTCCGCCATCTCCTCCTGCCTGCCTCCTCGAGGAGCGTCCCGCGTCGCCGTGCCTCGGCTCGGCGGCTTGCGGGGTGCTGGAGAGGTGACCGAGTGGCTTAAGGTGCACGACTGGAAATCGTGTGTGTGGGGAAACCTGCACCGAGGGTTCGAATCCCTCCCTCTCCGCCACTTTCGTCCGGCCGGCGCCATCGTGGCGCGCCCGGCCGGTGGTGCCCACCATCGGTGGGCAGACTCGCGACCAGCGGTGATGGTCGGGGCCCGGTGACTGCGGATCCGTGAACCCCGCCAGGTCCGGAAGGAAGCAACGGTGTCGGTCCCCGCAGGGCATCGGACACCCCGGCCATCACCCCTGGTCCCGAGGCGATAGTCTGCCCGCGAGGCCCTCCCCCCGCGGGGGCTGCCGGAGGGATTCGTGAGCTACGTGGCCATCGCCCGCAAGTGGCGCCCGCTGTCCTTCGACCAGATCGCCGGTCAGGGCCACGTCACCCGGACGCTGTCCAACGCCATCCGGCTCGGTCGGATCCACCACGCCTTCCTGTTCACCGGGGCGCGCGGCGTCGGCAAGACCACCGCCGCCCGGACCCTGGCCCGCTGCCTGTCCTGCGAGACCGACGGCCCCCGCCCCGATCCCTGCGGGGAGTGCCCGAGCTGCAAGGAGATCCTGGCCGGCGCCAGCCCCGACGTCATCGAGATCGACGGGGCGTCCAACAACAGCGTCGACGACGTTCGCGACCTCCGGGACTCGGTGCGCTACCTGCCCCAGCGCAGCCGCTACAAGGTCTACATCATCGACGAGGTCCACATGCTGAGCAAGGGCGCGTTCAACGCCCTGCTCAAGACGCTGGAGGAACCCCCTCCCCACGTCGTGTTCATCTTCGCCACCACCGAGCCCCAGAAGATCCCCGACACGATCCTGTCGCGGGTCCAACGGTTCGACTTCAAGCGGATCCCGGTGCAGGTGGTCAGCGACTACCTGGCGCGGATCTGCGAGGCCGAGGGCGTCCGGATCCCCCCCGAAGGGCTGCGCCTCATCGCCCGGGCCGGCGAGGGCTCGATGCGCGACAGCCAGAGCCTCCTCGACCAGGTGATCAGCTTCGCCGGCAGCGAGGTCACCACCGACCAGGTCGCCGAGATCCTCGGCCTGGTCGACCGAAAGCTGCTCTACGACATGCTGGAGGGCATGTTGCGGGGCGAGCCGGATCGCTGCCTGGGGGCCATCGACCAGGTGTACGGCTACGGCTACGACCTGTCGGAGTTCACCGCCGAGATGCTGGAGCTGCTCCGCAACGCGACGCTGGTCGGCCTGTCGCCGTCGTCGCGGCGCTACCTCGACATCCCCGACGACGAGGTCGAGCAGCTCGGCAGGCTGGCCGGCGACGTCGCCCCGGAGATCCTGGTCCGCTCCTTCGAGGTCATGCTCGACGTCCACGAGCAGGTGTCCCGGGCGCCGCGCCCCCGGCTGGTCCTGGAGATGGCGGTGGCCCGGCTGATGATGATCCGGCCGGCCCGCCCCCTCGATCACATCGTCCACCAGCTCACCGACATCGAGCGACGCCTCCGCCACGGGGGCGCCGTCGCCCGACCGCGGGACCACCGCCACTCCCGGGCATCCGCCGGCGCCCCGCCGGCCGATGACGACGACGACTCCGACCCGGCCGGGGCCGCCACGCGCCCCCCGCACCCGACCCGACGCCCCGCCCGCCCCCG
>RFKJ01000812.1 GCA_003694325.1 Deltaproteobacteria bacterium | reverse complement strand
GTGTCCGACAGGTCGACGTAGCCCTCGATCCACTCGATGTACTGGTCGACCCGCGTCACGCCGTTGTAGCCCCCGACACAGCTCTTTCCGGGCACGTCGTAGCCGGCCACCCAGGAGTTGACGCCCGCCAGCTCCAGGGAGCCCCCGTCGTGCTCCAGCGCCGCGCCGCCCGAGTCGCCGCTGCACAGGTTCTGCTCGTCGGCGCCGTCGTAGGCGTAGATGAACTGGGCGTCGTAGTCGAAGATCGGCATGTCGGCGGTGCGCTTGTAGCCGTTGTCGTAGGCGTCGTCTTCGGTGATCCCGTAGCCGACGTAGGTCAGCTCCTCGCCGATCCAGGAGCTGTTCACCGTGTCGAAGTTCAGCGGCATCGGGTCGACGCTGGTGATGTTGCTGGCCAGCTCGAACAGGGCGATGTCGTTCCTGAGCTGGGACAGGTTGAAGTCGGGATGCTGGATCATCCGCGAGACATAGGCGTAGTCGTCGATGTTGTAGACGTCCCGCCCCACCATGAACACGATGTCGTAGCCCGACAGCGAGGCGTCGTCGCAGTGGCCGGCGGTCAGCACCCACTTCTTGTGGATGAGGGTGCCCGAGCAGAACTGGAAGCAGCCCCGCGTCTCGCAGGCGAGGAGCGCCCCCACCGCCGGGTAGTCCGAGGTCGTCGTCCCGTTGACCACGGGCGGCGGAGTGAGGTCCTGGGCCAGCGCCGGGTGGGCCAGCAGGAGGGAGGCGGCGATCATCGACAGCATGAAAGCTCCAGGTGCGCGTCCGGTTCATTCAACGAGGTACGCGCGGCAGCGATTCCACCCGCCGGCGCCTCGCGGGTCGACCCGCCAGGCGCCGCCGGCGGATCCATGGTAGCCCCGGTCACCCCCGCCTCGGTGACGAAGCTGTCAAGAACCGCAAGCCGCGAGGCGCCCGATGGAGGGGGCGGCGACGTCAGCCCAGCGTCGCCGCCACCACAGCCACCAGGAACCCCACGCTGATCCAGCCGTTGGCCGCGAAGAATGCCCGGTCGAGCCGCGACAGGTCCCCCGGGCGCACGATGGCGTGCTCGTAGACGAGGACCGCGGTGATGAGCCCCCAGCCGAGGGTGTAGGGCCACGACAGGGGCACGGTCCACGGCAGCGCCCCCAGCAGCCCCACCGTGAGCAGGTGCAACAGCCCGCTGACCCACAGCGCGCCGCGCTCGCCCAGGGCCACCGGGATGGAGTGCAGCCCCCGAGAAGCGTCGAAGTCCCGGTCCTGCAGGCTGTAGAGCACGTCGAACCCGGCCACCCAGCTCGCCACGGCTCCCCCCAGCAGCAGGGCCGCCGGCTGCACCGTCCCGGTCAGGGCGATCCACACCGCCACCGGCGCCAGCCCCAGGCCGATCCCCAGGACGACGTGGCACAAGGCGGTCCACCGCTTGGTGAGCGAGTACCCCCAGATCACCGCCAGGGCCACGGGGCTCAGCTTCAGGCAGAGCGGGTGGAGCATCGCCGCGGCGACGATGAACAGCGCCGTGAACGCCAGGGTCCAGCCCCAGGCCGCCACCAGCGACAGGCGGCCCGCCGGGATCTCGCGATCGCGGGTCCGGGGGTTTTCGGCATCGATGCGGCGATCGACGATCCGGTTGAAGCCCATCGCCGACGACCGGGCCCCGACCATCGCCACCACGATCCACAGCCACTGCTGCCAGCCGACTTCGACGTCGCGGCTCACCAGCCAGGCCGCCGCCAGGGCGAACGGGAGGGCGAACACGCTGTGGGCCAGCTTGATGTCGCGGGCAAAGGCGCCGGCCGTCGCCAGCGGACGGGCGCCGGTCAATCCGGGAGAGGACACTGGAGCCACCGGGTGGGGTAGGGGCCGCCGCCCAGCAGGGTCGCGGCGGGATCGTCGGTCGCCGGCAGGGCGACGTGGAGCAGGCCGTGGCGGGCGCCGGCGACGAGCCCGCCCAGCGCGGCCCCGTCTCCCCGCGGCCCGGCGCCGGGGACGGCCTCGAACAGGCGGGCCCCCCCCAGGGTCAGCGCGGTCACGAAGACCGCCGGCGGGACCTCGGGGAAGGCCCGGGCCAGGGTCCGGGCCTCGGCCAGGACATCGAGGTCGGGCGCGCTGGCCAGGGAGTCCGTCCCGATGGCCAGGGGGATCCCCCGCCGGACCATGCCGGGCACGTCCGGCAGTGACCCGCCGATGTGCAGGTTGGACCGCGGACAGAGCACGATGCTGGCACCGGCCGCCGCGATCCGATCCAGGTCGTCTCCGGCGGTGTGGACGCAGTGGACCAGCGCGAGGTGCGGCCCCAGCACGCCGATCTTCTCCAACAGGGCGACCGGCGTCTCGGCACGGCCCATGCGTCCCCGCCAGTCGCGTCCGAGTCGGTCGAGGAAGTCGGCCCAGGGTCCTTCCTGCGCCTGGAGCAGGTCCAGCTCCGCCGGGTCCTCGTCGATGTGGAAGGTGGCCGCGGGCGCCGGATCGGCCGGGGGCGCGAGCACGGTGGCCAGCAGCTCCTCGGAGCAGGACACCACGGCGTGGCAGGTCACCCGGGTGGGCAGCCCGGGCGCGAGCTGCAGGCGGGCGGCGTGAGCCAGCGCCGCCCGGCAGCGCTCGGGTTCGATGCCGATCAGCTCGATCTCGGCGAGGCCGCGGACCCCTCCCTCCACCAGCAGGGGCATGGGCGCCCCGCTGTTGGTGGTGTCGATGATCGCCGCAGTGCCCGCGTTCCTCGCCTCCTCGATGGCGCCGGCCATCGCCTCCTCGTCCGGCTGGCGACGGCGGGCGATGAGGGCCTGGGCCCACGCCGACAGCCCCCGCCCCCCGGGGATCCGCCCCCGCAGGTCCGACAGCTCCAGGTGGCAGTGGGCGTTGACGAAGCCCGGCAACAACAGGCCCGGCAGCTCGGCGACGTCGCCCCCCCCGCGCCGGGAGGCGGAGACCCCGGCGATCCGCCCCTGGTCGTCGCCGACCACCTCGCC
>RFKJ01000811.1 GCA_003694325.1 Deltaproteobacteria bacterium | reverse complement strand
CCAGCGCCGTGGCGGCCCGGCTGCGCCTGGACCGCGGCGATACCGCGGGTGCCCTGCCGCTGCTGGTCGTGGCGGCCCGGCCCGATGACCCGGAGGCGACCTGGGCGCTGACCGCCCGCTGCGTGATCGAAGTCGCCGAGGCGGTGTCCATCGACAGCGATGTGCCGTTGGCGGAGGTGTGCGCCGAGGCGCTTCGCCGCTCCCCCGACGATCCGGACCTGCACAACGCCGTGGGGATCCTGGCCGCGCGTTCGGGGGACCTGGCGACCGCGCGCGACCGATTCGCGACCGCCGTCCGGCTGGATCCCACCCGTCCGGAGTTTCGGGCCAACCTGGAGCAGGCCTCGCGTTGAAGGCTGCGCGGACGGTGGTGGGCCGGATGGGATGGCTTGACAGGTCGCCCCCGGGGTGATGCCCTTCCGCCGTGTCTCCGCCTTCCACCACCTCCCCAGGCGTGCGCCCACCGGCCGCCCGGTCCGTCGCCGAGCTGCTGGAACGGGCGGGCCTGCCGCTGCTGCTGCTCACCACGGTCGCCGCCTACCTGGGGCTGATCCACGCCGGGTTCGTGTGGGACGACGAAGCCCTGGTGGTCCGAAACACGGTGACCGGCTCCCTGGCCAACATTCCGCGATTCTTCACCATGGACCTGTGGGACGGAGCGCCCGTCCAGCAAGGGGTGAGCGGCTACTATCGACCCCTCGTGCTGGTGAGCTTCGCGGTGGACCGGGCCCTGTTCGGGATGGCCCCGGCCGGCCATCACCTGCACTCCCTGGCCTGGCACCTCCTCGCGGTGACCATGGCATGTCGCCTGCTGCGAAACGTCGTCTCCCCTCGCGCCGCGCTGGTGGCCGCCGCGGTCATGGCCCTGCACCCGGCCCAGTCGGAGGCGGTCGCCTGGATCGCCGCCCGCAACGATCCCATGGCCACCGCCCTGGGTCTGGCGGCCCTGGCCTGCGTGATGCCCGCCGACGCCGGTCCGGCACGCCTGGTGGGGGGCGGTCTCCTCACCCTGGCGGCGCTGCTCACCAAGGAATCGGTGATCCTGCTGCCGGCGCTGCTCCTGGTGCTGGACCTCGCCCGGGGGGGAGCGCGCCCCGTGCGCCGCTACGTGCCGTTGGTCGTCGGAATCGGCGTCGGGGTGGGGATGCGGCTGGCGGCCGGCGTCGGGGCCGCCACCGCTCCGCCACCGGAGGGCTGGCTGCTGCTCGGCCGGCGGGCGCTGCAGGTGGCCGGCGTCTACGGCGCAGCGATCACCGTGCCCTGGCCGCTCAGCGGAGCCCGAAGCCTGGAATGGCTCGACCAGGAGCCGGCGTGGCGGACCGTGGTGGGGTGCCTGAGCCTGTCGCTGTTCCTGGCCCTGCCCCTGGTGCTCCGCGGGGCTCGCCGGCGGGTGGCGATCGCCGGGGTGCTCTGGTGGGCCCTGGCGGTCCTGCCCACGTTGATCCCGGTGGCGGACAAGGGCGTGATCGGGGATCGCTACGGGTACCTGGGGATGGTCGGGGTCGGGCTCTGGCTGGTCTCGAGCGTGCCGCGGCTGGCGCCGGTGCTGGTGGCGGCGGCGCTGCCGGCCTGGCTGTGGATCCTCCACGATCGCCTCCCGGACTGGGTCGACGACCTCAGCCTGTGGACGGCGGCCAACGAGGACACCCCCTCGCCCTACACCCAGGCGAGCCTGGGCCACATCCTGCTGATGGAAGGCCATCCCGATCTCGCGCTGCCGCTGTTCATCCAGTCCCTGGCCGGGGAGCCGCCCTCCACCGAGGGCTGCGTGTCGGTGATGGTCGCGGCGGATGCGTTGGGCCGACCGGCCGAGGCGGCGCGCCTCGGCGAGTGGGCGCTGTCCCGGGGCTGCCCCCGCACGGGGGAGCACCTGGGCGAGCTTGCCCTGCTGCAGGCCCGGTTGGGACGGTGGGAGGAGGCCCGGGCCACTCTGGTCGATGCGCCCCGCGATTTTCGGGACCGGGACGTGCTGGTGCGGGCGGCCCTGGCCTGGCGGGACGGTGACGCCGACACCTACGAGCGGATGGAAGCCCGGTGGGTGGATATCTTCCCGCTGCAGGACAAGGTCCAGGAACTGCTCGCCGAAGCCGCTGTCCGCGCCGGTGCTTCCCCGCCCCCGGAACCCGAACCATGATCCAGCCATCCACCCGCCACCTGCTGGTCACCCTGTCGCTGGCGGCGGCGGGCTGGTGGTGCGCCCACCTCGCCCAGCTCTCGGTGGATGAACAGCGACTGAGCCACGAAGCCCGGGCTGCCGGCCGGGTGATGCCCGATCCGGCCGCGATGCGGGCCGCCTCCATGGGCCAGCCGACCATGGTGGCCCACCTGCTGTGGATCGAGGTCGCCCTCAACTTCGCCGACCTCGTGGAGCATCCCGATCCCCAGGGGCCGGAGTGGTTGCTGCAGATGCTGCGCAGCGTGCTCGAACTGGACCCCGGTTGGCGCACCGCCTACTTCTACGGCGGCTCGATGATGCGGGTCCTCGGGGACATCGACGGCAGCGACGAGGTCTTCGGACGTGCCCTCGAAGACCTCCCCGACGACCCCTACTTTCCCTTCTCGCTGGGGATGAACGCCTACCTGTACCGCAAGGACACGGAGACGGCGACGAAGATGCTCGACCGGGCCGCATCCCTGCCCGGGGCCCCCGCCTGGTACCGGGCAGCGGCTGCCGGCTTCCTCGACGAGAGTGGCCAGCGACAGGCCGCCCTGGCCTACATCGAGGAGGAGATGAAGACGGAGACCGAGGAGGCGGTGCTCCGGTCCCTGCGACGCAAGCGGGCCTCGCTGCTGCACGACGAGCTGGCGGACCGTCTCGATCGGCAACTGGCGGCGGCGCGCGCCGCGGCCGGACGTCCGGACGGCGGGTTGGAGCTGTTGACCGACCTGCCCCCGGACCCGTTGGGGGGGCACTGGATCCTGGCCCCGGACGGTCACGTGCGCAGCGACGTCGCCGATCGCTCCCTGGCCCGCCGGGACCGCGACCGGGAGCGGGCCATGATCACCCGGAGACGGTGAACGTGCCGTCGGGTAGCCGATGACGACGCGATGGCCCGCGACCGCCCTCGTGGCGCTGGGGTGTTCATCGGGCCCGCGACTGCAGGTCCTGGAGCTGGCCGCGCGGATGCTGGACGCCGCGCCGGGGGTGCGGGTCTCCGCCGGCTCGCGGGTCCACCGCTCCGCCCCCATGGGCAGCGTGGCGCGCGGGGTGTTCTACAACGCGGTCCTCCGGGTCGAGACCACCCGGTCGCCCCGGGGACTGCTGTCCGTGTGCCAGGACATCGAGCGCCGCCTCGGGCGTCGCCGGGGGCCTCGCTGGGGGGACCGCCGGGTGGACCTCGACCTGCTGGTGCACGGCGACCGGGTGCGTCGGGGGCGTGACCTCACCCTTCCCCACCCGGGGCTCGCGACTCGCGACTTCGTCCTGGTTCCCGCCATCGAGGTCGCGCCGGACCTGGTGCACCCGGGGCTCGGCCTGCCCCTGGGCGCGTTGCCGCCGCCCTCGATCCGCACCGGGCTCACCCCGGTGGCGGCATCCGTCTTCCGCGGAGGGCTTGCCGCGGGTTCGGGG
This sequence comes from Deltaproteobacteria bacterium, assembly GCA_003694325.1. Classification (GTDB taxonomy): domain Bacteria; phylum Myxococcota_A; class UBA796; order UBA796; family UBA2385; genus J125. The sequence continues at coordinate 13,433 of RFKJ01000811.1, read as the reverse complement.
CTGCAGTACACCGCAGGCCCGAACCGCCGGAGGCAGGCGACCACCATGAAGATCTTCCTCGACACCGCCAACCTCGACGAGATCCGCCAGGCCCGGGACTGGGGCATCATCGATGGGGTGACCACCAACCCCAGCCTCATCGCCCGCGAAGGCGGCGACTTCGTCGAGACCATCTACCAGATCTGCGAGATCGTGCAGGGGCCGGTGTCCGCCGAGACCGTCGCCACGGACTGGCAGGGGATGGTGAACGAGGGCCGCCTGCTGGCCCGGATCAGCGAGCACGTCGTCGTCAAGATCCCGCTGACCATGGATGGGATCCGGGCGACCGGGGTGCTCGCCGACGAGGGCATCGACGTCAACGTCACGCTGTGCTTCCAGGCGTCCCAGGCCTTGCTGGCGGCCAAGGCCGGCGCCGCCTACATCTCGCCGTTCGTCGGGCGGCTCGACGACATCAGCACGGACGGCGTGGCGTTGATCGAGAGCATCGTCCAGATGTACGCCAACTACCCCGAGCTGGGGACCGAGGTCCTGGCGGCCAGCATCCGGCACCCGATGCACGTGGTGCAGGTCGCCCTGGCCGGTGCCGACGTCGCGACCGTGCCGTTCAAGACGCTGCAGGCGATGATCCGGCACCCGCTCACCGATGTCGGCCTGGAGCGATTCCTCGCCGACTGGTCGACGGTGCCCGACACGGACATCGCCGGGCAGGTGGAGCGCTGGCTGCAGGGCAGGGGAGCGCGCTGAGGCTCGGCCCGGGTCCGCACCGGCCCGCGGCCGGACGGGCACGGGTTGTCGCGTCCGGACGACTTGCCTGGGAGCCTGGGGTCCCTTAGTGACTGAGCCGCCATTCAGTCACCCGGATCCACCCACCGGGTGCAGGACATCGTCCCCGCCCCGGCTGCCCCTGCTCCATGACCGCCATCGACTCCCACCGGCTCCAGAAACGCGACCGCATCATCGATGCGGCGGTCGAGGTCTTCGCCGAGAAGGGGTTCCGGGCGGCCCGGATCAGCGACATCGCCAGCCGGGCGGGCGTCGCCGACGGCACGATCTACCTGTATTTCAAGAACAAGGAGGATCTTCTCCTCGTGATCTTCGAGGAGAAGATGGAGCTGCTCCTGGAGGAGCTGCAGGCCGCGCTGGACGGCATCGACGATCCCATCGACCGGATCCGCGCCTACGCCGGACACCACTTCCGGTCCATCGTCAACCACCCCGCCCTTGCCCAGGTCCTCCAGGTGGAGCTGCGCCAGTCCCATCGCTTTCTCCGGGAATATCGCCCCGAGAAGCTCTGGGAGTACCTGGGGGTGTTCGCCGATCTCGTGCGCCAGGGACAGGCCCGCGGCCAGATCCGCCAGGACGTCGACCCCTTCCTGGCCCAGTGGGCCTTCTTCGGGGCCCTCGACGAGATCTCGATCCAGTGGGTCCTCGCTCGCCGTCGTGAGCGGTTCAACCTCGACCAGGCTGCCGAACAGGTGGTCGGAATCTTCCTTCGGGGCATGGTCCCACAAGGCGACCATGCTTCCCCATCCGCCCCATCCACCCCCTCCGCGGACGCGGGGGGCAGGAGGTCAACGTGAAGATCGGAGTCTTGCTCAAGCAGGTGCCGGCGTCAGACGCGCGCATCAAGATCGCAGATCCGTCGACGGGTATCGACACCGCCGACATCAAGTGGGAGATCAACCCCTACGACGAGTACGCCCTGGAAGCGGCCCTGCAGCTCAAGGACGCCAAGCAGGCCAGCTCGGTCGTGGTCCTGACCGTGGGCGGCGCGGACGCCGACCAGCGGATCCGCGATGCCCTGGCGCGGGGCGCGGACGCGGCGGTGCGCCTGGACGACCCCGCCTTCGAGGGCAGCGACTGCCTCGGCATCGCCCGGATCCTGGCGGCGGCGGCCAAGGCCGAGGGAGTGGAACTGCTGCTCGCCGGCAAGCAGGCCATCGATGGCGACAACGCCCAGGTGCCGGGCATGGTGGCCGAGCTGCTCGGCTGGGGCAACATCAGCGTCGTCGACAAGCTGGAGTTCGCCGACGGGACGGTGAAGGCCTGGCGGGCCAGCGGGGGCGGTGCCCGGGACGTGGTCGAGGCCTCGCTGCCGCTGGTGATCACCTGCGACAAGGGCCTGAACGAGCCCCGCTACGCGTCGTTGAAGGGCATCATGATGGCCAAGCGCAAGAAGATCGCCGTCAAGGGCGCCGCCGACCTCGGCCTGGACCCCAGCACCGTCGGCGCCGCCGCGGCCCTGGTGGTCGAGGACAACTGGTCGCTGCCGCCGGAGCGTCCCGCGGGGCGGATCCTCGAAGGCGACGACGCGACGCGGGTCAAGGAGCTGGTGCGCCTGCTCCGCGACGAAGCCAAGGTCATCTGAACCCTCAACATCTCCTGGAGAACAACATGGGCAACGGAATCCTGGTCGTCGCCGAGCACGAAGGCGGCACCATCAAGAAGACGGCATACGAGCTGCTCACCAAGGCCGGCGAGCTGGCGGCTTCCATCGGCGGCAAGGTCAGCGCGCTCCTGATCGGGGCGGACGACCCCGGTGACCTGGGGGCCTACGGCGCCGGGACGGTCTACACCGTGACCGGTGACGCGTTCACCCACTACACCACCACGGCGACCGTCGCGGCGCTGCAGGCGGCCATCGAGGCCGCCGACCCGGCGGTCGTGCTGGCACCGGCCAGCCCCCAGGCCAAGGATGCCTTCCCCCGCCTGGCGGCTCGCCTGGGCGCTGGGCTGGGCACCGAGGTGACCGGGCTCGAGGCGCGGGACGGCCGCGTGGTGGCCCGCCGGCCGCAGTACGCCGGCAAGGCGTTCACCGACGTGCACATCAAGGGCGACCTGGCGTTGTTCACGGTGCGGCCGAACTCCTTCGCGGTAGGGGAGGCCACCGGCGGCTCGGCTGAGGTCGTGGCGCTGTCGGTGGATGTCGGTGAGCCGAAGGTCAAGGTGGTCGACACCGAGGCTCCCAGCGGCGACACCGTCGACCTCACCGAGGCCGATCGCATCGTCAGCGGGGGCCGGGCGGTCAAGTCGAAGGAGAACTTCGACAAGTACATCCGGCCGCTCGCGGCGAGCATCGGCGCCACCGTCGGGGCCAGCCGCGCCGCGGTGGATGCCGGCTACGCGCCGCACAGCGAGCAGGTGGGCCAGACCGGCAAGGTGGTCAACCCCTCGCTGTACATCGCCGTCGGCATCTCGGGTGCCATCCAGCACCTCGCGGGAATGCGGACCAGCAAGATCATCGTCGCCATCAACAAGGACCCCGAGGCGCCGATCTTCCAGCACTCGACCTACGGGATCGTGGGCGACCTGTTCGACATCTGCCCGCTGCTGACGGAGGAGTTCCAGGCCCTCGGCTGAGCGCTGGGGACCGGACGCCCTGCGGGGGAGCCTCCGGGCTCCCCCGCGCCGTTGTGGGGGGGCGACTCCTGCAGGGGACGGTGTGTCGACGGGGCGGCACGCCCGGACGCGCCACCACGCGGCGGAAGGTGGGGAGACCGAGAGCACGGCGACCGGAACGATCGCCGCGGACGTGGGCGCGGAAAGGCCTGCTGGTATAGTCTGGGTTCCGTCCACCCCTCAGCCAGTCCCACCCGCGAGCGCGGAGTGATGCAGAGCTCCCCGGCCCACACCACAGAGCCGTCCGCTCGCGAATTCGCCGCCGCCGTGGCCTACGCCGAACGACGAGGCGACGTGCAGGCGGTGATCCGCCTGGTCGAAGCGTGGGAACGGGAACACCGGGTGGCCCTGGAGCCGGGACTGGCCCAGGCCCGGGCCTTTCTCGAGCTTCGCCTGATGGACCGGGCGTGGGTGCGACTTCGCGAGCTGAGCCGCGAGCACCCCGATGACCCGGACGTGCTGGCGTTGACCGCGGAGGTGTTCGTCCAGCGCGGGTGGCCGGCCCGGGCCCGCAAGGTCCTCGACCGCCTGCAGCAGGTGGCCCCCGACCACCCCGACCTCGCGGGGCTGGTCGAGCGGGCCGGCCAGCCGCCGGCCGGGCCACCGTCGGACGCCCGGAGCATCGAGCGCCAGGGAGATCCCGCCGCGCTGGTGGCGCTGGCCGAGTCGTATCTCGCGACGGGAAGCTTTCTCCGGGCGCGGTCCATCCTCGAGCGGGTGCGTCGAACCGGCGGCCAGAACCGGCGGGTCGAACTGTTGCTCTGGGGGCTGGCCGGTGACTTCGTGCCCCGTGGATCGACGGTCGCCGACCTGCTGGCGGAGCTGGGGGGCACCGGGGGGTGGGAGATCGTCGACCACACGGAGGTGGCTCGGGCCGCCGAGCTGGGGCAGGCGGATCCCCCCACCGCCGAGGTGACCCGCTCGATGCTGGTCGAGGCGGGGGAACTCGACGCCCCTTCCGAAGACCGGTTCCCGTCGTTGTTCCGCCGGGTCCACGTCGGGGCCCCCGTCTTGGACGACGAGGACGAGGTCACCGTCGCGTCGGGGATGGCTTCGGCGGCCGAGCTGCGGGATGCTCCGACGGAGGACCTCACCGATCCCGGAGCTGGCGGGACCGAGCTGGACGCCGATACCCGCATCATGCAGGTGATCCCGGGACCCGGAGGGCCATCCCTCGGTCGGGCCGAGGGCCCCATCCACCAGGAGGCGGAGGGGGTGCCCGGAGCCGGACTCAAGGAGACCCTGGACCTGCGGGCGTGGCAGGAGAGCATGGGGATGGGGGCGACCGCCGGACCCGACGACGAGGACGACTACCTGGAGGAGGAGGACGAGGACCTCGTCGTGTTGACCCGGCGCGAGGAGGTGGCCGATGCCGCCCCTGCCCCCCCCGAACCGCGCCAGGCGCCGATCGAGGTGATCGAGAAGCACCCGGTTCCGGAGCCGATTGCCGAGGTCGAGCCGACCGCGGAGGAGGACGAGGAGGAGGTGGCCCGGCTGCGGGAGACGACCCGACCGGGACGGCGTCTCGGACGGATCATCGTCGCTATCGCCGCCATGGTGCTGGCGATGGGCGGCGCGACCTTCCTGTCCCTGCGCTACCTGCACACGGTGGTGGCCGACCGGCAGCTCGACGAGGTGGAGCGGGCGCTCGCGGCGGGCGACTACCGCGGCCTGCTCGAGCAGGAGGCCCGGTTGTCCGTGTTGGTGGACAGCGGGGCCGAACCCCTGGAGAGCCGGGCCCTGGCCCTGGCCTGGGTCGAAGCCGTGCTGTGGGGCGAGTACACCGGCAACCCCGCCCAGCACGAGCGGGCTCGGCAGAGCCTGGAGCTGGCCCGGGCCGAGGGGGCGCGGCCCGAGGACCTGGCGCTGGTCGAGGGCACGCTCGCCCTGCTGGAGGGCGACCTGCGCAGCGCGGCCCGGAGTGCCAGCGTGGCCGGCATCGACACGGAGGCGGGTCGCTACCTGGCGGCCCGGGTGGCGCTGGCCCGGGGGGACGCCAACGCCGGGTTGACGCTCTGGCAGGCCGGAGACGCCGAAACCGCCGTCGGAGTGCGCCATCGCCTCCTGTACGAGGAGCTGCTGCGGGCGTCGGGGGACACGGCGGCTGCCGAGGCCGAAGCCCGCCGATTGCTGGCCGAAGCCGGCGACAACCCGCTGGTCCGGGTCGCGGCGGCGATCCGTGGGTGGGGGATCGAGGATCGCCAGGCGCACCTGGCCGCCATCGACGCGCTGCTCGACGAACACCGCGAGGAGCTGTCGCCTCGGCAGCTTGCGCGGCTCCACGGCGCGCGGGCCCGCCTGCTGGCAGAGGCCGGCGATGGGGCGGGGGCGCTCGACGCCTGGCGGCGGGCCGCCTCGGTGGACGCCACCTGGGCCCCGGCCCTGGCGGTGCTCGCGGCGACCGAACTGGAGGAGGGCCGGGTGCTCGACGCCCTGGCGACCCTGCAGAGCTGCGTGGAGCACAACCCCGCCGATGTCCCCTGCCTGCGGGGCGAGGTGCAGGCCCTGGTGGAGCTGGATCGCCTGGCCGAGGCCGCGGCCCTGGTGGCCGAAGCGCCGGTGTCCGGGCGTGTGCGCACCCTCCTGCAAAGCTGGATCGCGGTCCAGGACGGCCGGTCGGCCGAGGCGCTCCCCCAGCTCGCGTCGCTGGTCGGCGATGATGGCGCGGCGGGTGACGGCCTGGGGGCGTACCTGCTGGGACGGGCCTGGGCCGACGCCGGCGAACCTGCCGACAAGGTCCTGGACGTCCTCGGCCGGGCCCGGGCCCGTCTCCTGGAATCCGCCGACCCGTTCGATCGGCTGCTCGTCGGGCGAGTGGACGGGGCGATCATCGAATCGTCGGATCCGGGAGAGGTCGCCAGGCGGGCCAGGGCTGCGTTGGCGGAGCGACCGCGCGACCCGTGGCTGCACGTCAGCATTGCCCGGCGCCTCGAAGCGATGGGTCGCCACCGAGCGGCCGTGGACCACATGCAGCAGGCGGTCGCCGCGGGACCGGAGAATGCCGTCGCCTGGTACGAGATGGGGCAGCTCCAGTTCTCGCCGCGGACCATGTCCGAGGCGCTGGGTGCCTGGCGACAGTACCTGGCCCTGGCGCCATCCAGCGCCCGGGCAGCCCGCGTGCGCAAGCGGGTCGAGTAGGCCCCCCATCGATCGGCTCATGGTGACGCTGGTTGAAGGTTGACGCGCAGCGGATGAACAGGTACGGTGCGCCACGGTCCAGGTTCCCGGTGGACCCCTGACGGCCGCCCGGGCGGCCCAACCCCAGAGGAGACGACTCTCATGACGGCACGCATTCCCCTCTCCCTTCTCTCGGCTGGTCTGCTGGCCCTCCCGCTGGCGCTCGCTTGTGGCGACGACAAGGGTGACGATACCGGTGGCGGCAGCGACGGCGGCGCCGGTGACGGCGGCAGCGACGGCGGCGCCTCGGCCTACGAGGATGACTGCAGCGACGGCCTGGACAACGACAACGACGGCCTGACCGACTGCGACGACTCCGACTGCGCCTCCGACACCGAGGCCTGCCCCGAGCCGCCGCCCGACATCACCGCGCTCAACCTGACCTGGTCGGACTCCATCATCGGCAGCGCCCACGGCGACGTGACCTACAACGGCACGGCCCTGGGCAGCGGCTTCTCGATGATCCTGTCGACCGACAACTGGTCCGGTGACCCCTCCGAGACCGACGAGTACTGCGAGATCTTCTGGTCGACCCAGGAAGCCCCGGTCTCGACCGGCTGCGCCAACTGCTGGGCCGGCATGGCGTGGGACGTCGACACCACGGTCTACCCGGAGCTCTACGGCGACATCTGCGGCGACCTCGATCCCGACATCTGGGGCAAGGACGTGGCCGAGGGCTTCATGGGTGCCGACTTCACCGTCGGGTACGGCCAGGACAAGGCCGGCATGGTCAGCACCGCCCTCAACAAGTACGGGTACGGGGACTACGGCTTCGACGAGACCACCCTGTGGGGTGCCTTCATCGCCTCGGAGGCCTTCGGCCTGACCTCGTCGGCCCTGCCGGAGAACCAGTGGGGCATCGGCTTCGCCTACGCCGTGGACGAGACCGGCGAGATCACCAAGGGCTGGGCGGCCATCCAGGGCCCCTTCCCGCCGGACGGCTACTACATCGTCCAGGACTTCTACTACTTCCCCATCGACAAGTAGTTCGGGGCGGTTCGTGCGCAACGATGCGCACCCCCGGCAGCGCCGGGGCCTGTCATGGGCCCCGGCGCTTGCCGTTGGGATCGGCTCCGCGGGGGCGACCGCCTGCGGCGGGGGAGACGTGGCCGGCTGGGCGGTGCAGCACGCCACCGTCGACGTCAGCAGCTCGGGGGTGTCGGGCTACCAGGTCTGGGAGATCTTCGATCGGCGGTGGGACGACCGGCAGAATTCTCGCCACCACCTGTGTGCGGTCGTGCAGCAGGTCGAGGGCGGCCTGGTGGCCGACTTCGAGGGCTGTGACGGGTGCGAGGCCTCCTACGAGCTGGAGGTGGACCTCCTGGAGACCGACTGCCCGGCGGACACGGTCGATCCCAGCGTCTTTTCGGGTGTGCGGGGCTACGGGTTCGGAGAGGTGCCGTCGGAGCTGCGCGACGCGGACCCCGATCCGGGCCGCAGCGTGGGCTGGTACGTGAGCTGGGATGGCCAGCAGGCGGAGGCCCTCGGCTTCGCGACACCCGAGGATGACACGGTCGACGCGACCGGCTGGCAGGTGGACACCCGCTACGAACTGGTGCCCGCCGTGGCCTGGGAGCTGTAGGGACGCGCCCGGCTGTCCGGCCGGCTATGGTAGGGGGGCACGGACAGGAGAAGGAGCGATCATGCCTGGGTGGCGCGGTCTCCTGTTGCTGGGAAACGTTCTTGCCTGGGGGGGCGGTTGTTCGGGGGTCGATCGCTCGGCGGGGGAAGCCGACACCGGGGCAGCCAACGACGGTGCCGGTGCCGGAGACGGCGGGTCGCTGGCTGGCGACACCGGCGCGGTGGCCCGGTGGTGGAGCCTCGACGCCGACCTCCAGATCGTCGATGGGGAGCTGGACGCCAGCGGGTCGACATTGACGCTCAGCCTGCGCACGGAAGACCAGCAGGTCTGCGCCGATGTCGTGCCGCCGACGAGCGCGACCGCCAGCCCGGCGCCCCACCCGGCGGTGTACGCCTGGTGGGCGGTGACCTGGGATCCGGCGGCGCTGCACTGCCTGGACGAGGGGGTGCCGCTCGAAGGGCGGGTCGAGCTCGGCATCGGCGCCCTCGACCCCGAGATCCGGGTGCTGCTGGGACGCCTCGACGATGTCCGGTCCGACGATGCGGTCGAGGCGCTCAACGGGGCCTATGCGTCCCTGCCGGCGGACGACCGGCTGCTGGTGTTTGGGGCGGCCGGACCTCCCGCCGCGTTCGAGGGGGAGGGGAGCCCGGCCACCACCGCACCCCTGGCCGACGGAAGCTGGTGGGTTCGGGCGGTCTACACCTTCGACCTGTGACCTGTCGCCCACCGGGCGGGGCGTTCAGGGCAGGCCCACCGCTCGCACCGTGCCGCTGTCCGGGCAGTAGATCCAGTCGACCCGGTCACCCGCTCGGGGGACCGCCGGGCAGCGGGCCCGGACCCCGGCGACGCCGGGCAGCAGTGGATTGTCCGGGACCCCGCCGGCCAGCAGGGGCTGCCCCTGGTCGTCGCTGCCCTCGAGCTCGTCGAGGGCGGGCGGGCGGCCCAGGCGGGTGGTGGCGGCCTGGATCTCCGCCTGCAGCGACCGCTGGAGTGCCTCGACTGCGGCCCGCTCGGCGTCGGTCACCGGTCGGGGAAGCGCGGGAGGCGGCGCGGGCGGTGGCTCTGGAGGGGCGCCGGACCATGCCCTCCAGGACAACGCACCCGAAACGAGGACAAGGATGGCCCAGGCGACGGGCTCTCCCCGACCCACCCGCTACACCAGGTAGATGAAGGTCGTGGCGACGAACACCGGGATCAGGATGAGGGCGGCCCAGCCGATGTATCCGAAGAAGCTGGGCATCTTGTAGCCGTTTTCCTCGGCGATCGCCCGGACCATGAAGTTGGGTCCGTTGCCGATGTAGCTGTTGGCGCCCATGAACACGGCCCCCACCGAGATGGCCACCAGCAGGGAATGCCCCACCTCGCTGTGACTCAATGTGCCAAGCTGCTCGGCGCTGACGCACTCGGGGATCGCGCCGCAGGCCATGGCCGCGAAGGTCACGTAGGTCGGCGCGTTGTCGAGGAAGCTGGACAGGGCTCCCGTCGCCCAGAAGTACTGCCACGGCTCGGTCAGGCCCAGCTCGGCGCCCCGCGCCTGCAGGATCATGGTCGCCGGAATCATCGTCAGGAAGATGCCGCAGAACAGCGCGGCAACCTCGAGGATGGGACCGTAGGTGAAGCTGTTGCCCTCTCGGATCTCCGGCCGGGTCCGCCACACCGACAGGGCGGCCAACGCCACCATGGCGATCTCGCGGGCGTAGTAGTGCCGGAAGTCGTGCACCTCGGGGTCGGGGGAGAGCAGGAGCACCGACGCCACGACCCCGCCCAGGAGCAGGAAGTTCCAGGCTCCATCGATGGCGAGGGGCTCCAGGTGCTCCTTGTCGGCCTGGCGGTGGCGGATGTCCTCCTTGCCATAGAACCAGTGGTCCACGACGAAGAACAGCACCAGCAGCACGACGACCGGGAACAGCCAGATGTGCCAGAGGTGTTCCAGGGTCCAGAAGAAGGGGACACCGCGGAGGTAGCCGAGGAACAGCGGGGGGTCGCCGATCGGGGTGAGTGCCCCACCGATGTTGCTCACCAGGAAGATGAAGAACAGCGGGATGTGCTTGACGTACTCCCGCTCGCTGTTGGTGCGCAGCAGGGGCCGGATCAGGAGCATCGAGGCGCCGGTGGTCCCGACGATGTTGGCGATGACGGCGCCCACGGCGAGGAAGGCGGTGTTGATGACCGGTTTTCCTTCGAGGTCTCCCCGCAACAGGATGCCCCCGCTGATCACGAACAGGGAACCCAACAGGGCGATGAAGCTGACGTACTCTTCGATGGCGTGGGTGAGCCCGTGTTCGGCGGCCTCGGCGTGGTGGCCGGTGGCGATCATCCAGCCGAAATAGGCCAGCACCGGAGCGGCCCACAGGGCCGACACGAGGAGCTGGTGGCGATGCTCCTCCCACCAGTGCCCGGCAACCATCGGCAGAATGGCGATGCTCAGCAACATGCCGGCGAAGGGCAGGGTCCACAGCAGCGAGATCTCCGCGCCGAGGTTGCCGGCGGCCTCGCCGGAGGCGAGCGCGGGACCGACGAGGAGCGGAGCCATCAGTGACCAGGTGAGAGCCATCGGCGTCCAGTGACTGGAGGAAGGACGAGACGGGATGGTGCTTCATCCGGCGCACGGGATCAACGCGAGAAACGCAAGCGGTTGGTGAGGAGATCATCTGGTCGTTGGCGCCGGTGTTTTGGGGACGGCGTGATGGAGGGAGCGGGGCCGGGTGCGAGGCCGCCGGTCGGGCGCACCGACCCGTCGCGGAGCAGCGGGCCAGAGAAGGACAGGCGGCGGACAGAAAATGTCCTTCAACGGGGAGAGGGCGTGACTAAGCTGCTGGTCAGGAGGTCAGAATGCATGCTGCCGCGCAACTTCCGATGGAGCGTCGGGCCCCGCGGATCGACTTCGACCCCGGTGCCCTGGGCGTGGTGACCCGGTGGGGGGTCGTCGACGGCGTGGTCCTGCGACCCGGCGACCGCCTGCTGCCCGGTCGCCCCGGTGACCGGGTGCGGCTCATCGCGCCGCGCGGGCGGGGCCGCCCGATGCTGGCCGTGCGCCACCACGGTCGGCTGCTGGCACTGCCGGGCCGGGTGCCGGCGTCGCCGGCCCGTTGGCGCGAGGTGGGCACGGTGGCCGGGGTGGAGCGCGAACTCGAGCATGGTGCGCCGCGGTTGGGGCGGGTCCACGTGCGGTTCGCGCTGCACCCGCGGCATCCGGACGCCGACCTGGCGGGTGCCCGGCGCGCCTTTCGGGACGGCGAGTACTCCGGGCCGGAGCTGCACGGGCTCTGCGTGCGGGCGGTGGTTGCTGCCGATCGCTACGCGGTGGACATCGGCCTGGCCGTCGGCGCGACCGCAGCGTCGGCCGACGACCTGGCGGTGGGCCTGGGCGGCGGGGTGCTCCGCTTCCGCCTGCTGGATGAAGCCATGGGGCAGGTCATCGCGGGGCCCTGGCCGTCGAAGCAGGTGGACATGACCGCGGCATCGCCGGCGGGGATCCGGTCCCGCGCCGACTCGCCGGTGAACCTCCGCGCGGATGGCCGTACCCGGCGGGCGACGGTCCAACCCCACCGAGGGCGGGGGCATCGAGACGTCGCCGACCGGCAGGTGCTGCTGCCCTTCGTTGGCGATAGCGCAAGCGCCTGAACTGATCGGGAGCCTGCATGGACCTCATCGGCGTACTGCACCTCGCGCCCCTTCCGGGCGCGCCGACCCCGTCTCCCGGACTGGACGTGGTCATCGACCGGGCGATCGCCGACGCCCGAACCCTGTTGCGTGGGGGGTTCCGTGCCGCGGTGGTGGAGAACATCGGGGACGCGCCGTTCGATCCGGGAGCCGTGGAACCCGACGTCACGGCCTGCATGACGGCGGTGGCGCTGCGGGTGCGCCAGGCCACCGGCGGTGCGCTGGCACTCGGGATCAACGTGCTGCGCAACGACGCGCGGTCCGCCCTCGGCGTCGCCCTGGCCAGCAAAGCGCGGTTCATCCGGGTCAACGTCCACACCGGGGCAGCGTGGACCGACCAGGGGCTGATCCAGGGCCGGGCGGCCGACACGCTTCGGCAGCGCCGCCGCCTGGGCCTGGCGCCGGTAGGCCCGCCCGAGCCGGGGTGGCTGTCCGATCCCGGGGATGGCAGCGTGCGCATCGTCGCCGACGTCCACGTCAAGCACGCGACCCCCGCCGGCCAGGAGGACATCGCCGACGCCGCGGCCGACCTGTACCTGCGGGGTGGGGCCGACGTCGTGATCGTGACCGGTCGGCACACCGGCGGCGCACCGGTGCTCGACGACATCCGGCGGGTCCGGGAACGCCTGCCGGCGGCACCGCTCTGGGTGGGGTCCGGCGTGCAGCCGGACAACGTCGAGCACATCGCGCCGCTCGTGGATGGCGCGATCGTCGGCACCTGGCTGCACCGCGATGCAGACCTGCGAGCGCCGCTGGATCCGCACCGCGTACGCAGGCTCGTCCAGGCGGTGTCTGCCGCGGTTCCCCGGTGACCCGGGCGACGGTCCCCTCGGGGGCGACGGTCCGATCGGGGACGGTCCGTCGGGACTCCGGGGGGCCAGGACGAGACCGAGGGAGGCGCGAAGCCTCCCTCGGACGGGTCGTGCGAAGATGACGCCGGTGTTCCTGCGGGTGGACTGCAGGGGCGGGACAGTCCGGACCGATGAAATCGGTTCGGACCTGGACACCAGCGGAGGGTGAAGCGGTTGCTGGCGCGTCTTGGCAACCCCGCCAGCACTCACTGTCTACCGGATCGGGGCGCCGGGTTCAAGGTCTTTCACACACAAGATCTTGTGCCTTGGCCCCGCGGGTCATCGACATGTTGTGGTCGACGCTCCCTATGGAAAACCGGGGTCCGGCGTCGATGTGTACGATTGCGTCGGGATCTGAGTGGGGCGGGGCCTGTGCATGACACGGCGGATGGACCGCCCGTCGAGGGGACGTCCGATGCGACGATCGGGTCGGGCTATGGGAAAACTGTGAACAGATCGGGCGCGGCCAGTGGTGCGCCGGACCGGCGGGTCCGGTCGGCCGGGTCCGGGATCCGAACTGGGAGGCGCGCCGCCGGACGAAGGCGGGGGGCCGGCTTGCGGGGGAGGGGGCGCCGCGGCATGGTGCGACCATGGCCCTCTCCCGCCGGCGTGGACTCCTCCGACGGGGACTCGTGGACCGCCTGCTCCCCCCGCCGGAGGAGGCCGACGGGTCCCGACTGCCCGCAATCCTCCGGTGGGGCAGCCCGGGGTTGCGGATCCGGGCGATCCGCCAGGCCGCGGTGAGCCCGGCGCCGCCCGAT
>RFKJ01000810.1 GCA_003694325.1 Deltaproteobacteria bacterium | reverse complement strand
GCGACGGGCCGAACAGCGTGACCGTCGTCCCCTCTCCCCGGCAGCCGCTCCCCCCGTCGACCCGGACCTCGCCGACGAACCCCTCGGCGACGAGGCGCCGGACCTGACCCGGACCCTCGGCAGCGCAGGCCGGCAGCAGGAACAGGCCGACCCAGAGGATGAGGCGGCGGCAGCACATGCCGCAACCTATGCCGGCGCGCCTCGACCCGCCGGGCATCGTCTCGGTATCCCCACGACTTCTGCCCGACACTCACGCGTTTCTTACGAATCGAGACCCGGGGCCCGGCCCCTCGGCAGTACCGTGACCGGGTGAGCCGAATCAGCACGATGCTCCGCGCTGGCGACCGGAGTCCGGATGGCGACTCCGCGGGGACCGGCGACGCCCCCCGCTTCGATGACGTCATCGAGGTGCTCGATGTCGTCGCCGGCCGCAAGGGCTCCCCCGCCCAGCGGGCCACCCTCACGCCCCGGCTCATCGAGCTGGTCGAGCGCAGCCGGGACCGGCGCCTGTTCCTGCCGCTGCTCCGGGCGCTCAAGGTGGCGTCGCCGACCTCGCGCAAGGCCATCGCCCGCTGCCTGCCCGTGGTCAACGACCCCAAGCACCACGCCGACCTCTGCAAGCTGCTGCGCAGCAGCGACGCCAACCTCCGGGCGGCCGCCGCCCAGGTGCTGGGCCGGGTGGGCGGCCGGACCGCCCTCCAGGAGCTCGGCGCCGGCCTCGCCGAGCGGGGCTACCCCGGCCGCAAGGAAGCCATCGACGCCGTCGTGCAGCTCGCCGGCCACCGGTCGATCCCCGTGCTGGTCGATGCCCTCCCGGTGTGCGCCACCCCCGACAAGCTCCGCATCATCCGGTACCTCGGCGACGCCCACTACATGGCCGCCGACCGGGTGGGGGCCCTGTCCGCCCTCAAGCGGCTGATCGAGGACCGCGACCCGACGGTCAGCGCCGCAGCCATCAAGGCCTTCTGCAACCTCGCCACCGAGGACGAGTGGTTCGACCACATCAGCCCCCTCATCGACAGCGGCAGCAAGCCGGTGGTGCTGGCCGCCATCGAGAGCCTGGCAAACTACTCGTCGCCCCGGGTGGTCACCGTCCTGCACGGACGCCTGCGGTCGGCCGGCAAGGCGGTGCGCCTCGCCGTGCTCGAGACCCTCCTGGCCATCGGTGACGACCGCGTGCTGCCGGTCCTGGTCGACGCCCTCAGCCACGACGACCTGCCGGTCCGGGCCCGGGCCGCAGAGGTGCTGGCCGAGCTGGGCGCCCGCGGCAAGGTCGAGATCGCCCGCACCGTGCTGTGGCTGCTCCGCAGCACCGACACCGGCGTCCGCCGCATGGCCGTCGACATCGCCCAGCGGGCCCGCGACCCGGGTTCCACCCTCTGGCCGCGCCTGTTCGAACTGCTCCGGGACGAGGACTGGTGGGTCCGGGAGCGAGTGGCCGACGCGCTCATCTCCCTGGCCGGTGCCCGGATGCTGGGCCACCTCGTGCGGCTCCTCGACGACCCCCTGCCCACCGTGCGCATGTTTGCCGTCGACGTCATCGGCCGCCTGGGCGATCCCAAGGCGCTGGGCGTCCTGGTGCGCACCGCCATGGAGGACGAGGACTGGTGGGTCCGGGAGCGGGCCATGGACGCCATCGCGGCGCTGGGCGACACCCGGGCGGCGCCCTACCTCGCGCGCATCATCCGCCAGGATCCGGGGATGCGCATCGCTGCCCTGGACGCCCTCGGCCGGCTCAAGGCGACGAGCTTCGCGCCGATGGTGTCGGGACTGCTGGGGGATCCCGAGCCCGACATCCGCATGGCCGCCCTGTCCTGCCTCGATGCCATGGACGACCCGAGCATCGCCGATGCCCTCATGGTGGTGATCGAGGACACCCGCGCCGACATCCGCGAGCTGGCCCGGCGGCTGCGCACCCGATGGCAGGCACAGCTCAGCGTCGACATCGACGGGTGGGGGGCCGGGGGGCAGTCTCCACTGGACGCCCTGCTCACCCGGCTCGCCGAGTTGGAGGGGGATGACCTCGTCCTCAGTCCGGGCCAGCCTCCGATGATCAAGCGCATGGGCAAGGTGGAACCCATCGGCGACCGGCCCCTCGAGCCCGACGCCCTGCGGGCGATGCTGATCCCCATCCTCACCGCCCACCAGATCGAGAGCCTGGACGCCCGCCGCGACGTGGACCTCTCCTACGAGGTCAGCTCCACCGGCACCCGCTTCCGGGCCAACGTCTTCCACCAGTTTCGCGGGCTCGGCGTCGTCTTCCGCATCGTGCGCGCCGAGGTGCCCACCGTCGACCAGCTCGGCCTGCCGCCGGTCGTGGCCGATCTCGGCAACCTCTCCCACGGCCTCGTCCTCGTCGGCGGCGCCACCGGCTCGGGCAAGTCGACGACCCTGGCGGCCATCATCGACCGGATCAACCGGACCAGCAGCCGCCACGTCATCACCCTCGAAGACCCCATCGAGTTCGTCCACCGCCGCCAGCAGGCCCTGGTGAACCAGCGCGAGATCGGCACCCACACGGCCAGCTTCGACGATGCGCTGCGGGCCACCCTGCGCGAGGACCCCGACGTCATCCTGGTCGGCGAGCTGCGCGACCTGGACACCATCGCCTTTGCGGTCACCGCCGCCGAGACGGGCCACCTGGTGCTGGGGACGATCCACACCGTCTCGGCGGAGACCACCGTCGACCGCCTCATCAACATCTTCCCGGCCCGCCGCCACGAGCAGGTCCGGTCCATGCTCGCCGGCAGCCTGCGGGCGGTCGTCTGCCAGCAGCTCCTGCCGCGGGCGGATGGCTCGGGGCGGGTGCTGGCGTGCGAGATCATGCTCAACACCGACGCCATCGCCAACATGATCCGCACCGGCAAGGCCCACCAGCTCGGCATGGTGATCTCCACCTCGGCCGAGCTGGGGATGCAGACCATGGACGGAGAACTGCTCCGGTTGGTCGAGGAGGGGTTGATCACGCAGGAGACGGCCTGGCTGAAGGCTCGCGACAAGCGGCTGTTCGAGCTGGCGGAGGACGGCACGGATCCGCCGACCTCCTCCCGCAGCGTGGCGGGGTAGGGCATGGCCCGCGTCGACTCCTTCCTCCGGGTCGCGGTCGACCAGCGAGGCAGCGACCTGCACCTGCACGCCGGCAAGCCTCCCACCGTGCGCCTCGACGGCGACCTCGTCCCCCTCCCCTTCCGGAACCTCAGCCCGCTGGAGGCCCGCCGGTTCATCTACGAGATCCTCGACGCCGCCGGCCGCGAGGAGCTGGACTCCCGCCAGCAGCTCGACTTCGTCCACGTCGTCGAGGGCGTGGGACGGTTCCGGGTCAACGCCTTCTTCCAGCGCGAAGGGCTCAGCGCCGTGTTCCGGGTGGTCCCCAACCGCCCGCCGACCATGGACGAGCTGATGCTGCCCGGGCTGTTCCGGGACCTGGCCCGCCTGCCCAACGGGCTGGTGCTGATCACCGGACCCACGGGCTCGGGCAAGACCACCACCCTGGCGGCGATGCTCGACGAGATCAACCGCACCAGCGGCCGCCACATCATCACCCTCGAAGACCCCGTGGAGTTCGTGCACCGCCCGGTGATGAGCGCCATCACCCAGCGCGAGATCGGCCGGGACGTCGAGAGCTTCGCCGCCGGCCTGCGGTCGGCCCTGCGCGAGTCCCCCGACGTGCTGATGGTCGGTGAGCTGCGCGACCCCGAGACCATCCAGCTCGCGCTGCAGGCCGCCGAGACCGGGGTGCTGGTGCTCGGGACCCTCCACACCGGTACCGCCGCCCGCGCCGCCGAGCGCATCGTCGACTCGGTGCCGGAGGGCAGCCGGGAACAGGCGCGCAGCGTGCTGTCGGTCCTGTTGCGGGCGGTGGTCGCCCAGCAGCTCTGCCGGCGGGCCTGGGGGGAGGGGCGCATCGCGGCGGTCGAGGTGCTGATGCAGAGCCACGCGGTGTCGACGATGATCCGCGAGGCGCGAATCCACCAGCTCGAAGCCCACGTCCAGTCCAGCGGCGCCGACGGTCGCGGGACGCAGGGGCTCGACCACTGCCTCCTTCGCTACGTCCGCGAGGGCCTCATCGATGCCCGGGAGGCCCTGCGGGTGGCCCGCAACCCCGAGAAGCTCCAGGAGGCGCTGTCGGCGCTGTACGAGGACGGCCTGTGAGCGACGTCGGCCCCCAGCTCGTCTACAGCGCCCGGGAACGGGATGCCGGCTGCGTCCCCGTGGCCCGCACCCTGGCCCGGCGCCTCGTGGCCCAGGGCCGCCCGGCGGACGGCGGCTGGATCCTCGCCTGCGTGGTTGCCCCCGAGCTGTGGCGCCCCGCCGCCCTGGAGACCTCGGCCCGGGTCCTGGCCCTGGACGCCGCCGAGCTGCTGGCCGGCGGGGGCGAGGTCCTCGCCGCCGCCGAGCTGTACCTCGCCGCCGGCGACCGGGGTCGGGCGCGACGCCTCGTGGAGCGCCTGGGCAACCCCACCGCCATGCGACGGCTCAACGAAGCCGAGGAGCCCCGCCTCATGCTCAGCCAGGGGGGACTCACCGGCGAGGGCGCCGTCACCACCCTGCGCGCGATCCGCACGCGGGCGCTGGAAGCGCTGACGGAGACCGATGACCTGGTGGCGGAGGAGCAGCTCCTCACCCTGCTGGAGCTGCTGGGGCTGGATACGCCGGCGGCACGGCTCGCCGAGCGACAGCAGGAATTCGCCCGGGCCGCCCGAGCCTGGGAACGGGCCGGCGAACCGATCAAGGCGGCGCGCGCCGCCTACCGGGGCGGCGACACGGAGCGCGTGCTGGAGATCCTGGTCAAGGTGGAACCCGACCACCCCGAGTACCGCGCCGCCTGCGTCCTCGCGATCCGGCTCGCCGCTCGCCTCGAATGGCTGGACTACGCGCTGGATCACCTCGTCGGCGATTTCATCGAGCAGCCTCCCCGCAACGACGCCGAGCGGGAGGCCTTCGCCCTCCTCGCCCGCCTGTACTT
>RFKJ01000809.1 GCA_003694325.1 Deltaproteobacteria bacterium | reverse complement strand
GCCCGCGGAGGCCCGCGAGGCGCTGCTGGCCCGCAGCTTCGATGCCGCGGTGGTGGCACCCTATCTGAAGCTCGTCGATGACCACAGCGGCCGTGCGCTACGAGCTGGCGCCGCTTGGCGTGTCGGTGACGCTGATCGAGCCGGGGGCGACGGAGTCGGGGTTCCTCGAGAACCGCGCCCGGGGCGCCCGGGTCGGGGGTGGCGTCTACGCCGGGATCACGGCCCGTCTCGAGGCGCTGCACGCCGAGCTGGCCTCGTCGCGGGAACCGGTCGAGGTGGTGGTGCGACCCCTGGTGCGGGTGCTGGAGTCGCCGTCGCCGCCGCTGCGGGTGGCGACCGGGCGGACCACCCGGTGGATGCTGCTCGCGGGGCGCCTGCTGCCGTGGCGGGTCTACGACGCCCTGGTCCGGCGCAAGCTCGGTGCGGAGTGGCGTGGATCCACGGCGGGTGGAACGCCGGGATTCCCGACCGCGTGATCCACCGCGTGATCCACCGCGTGATCCACCGCGTGATCCACCGCGTGATCCACCGCGTGATCCACCGACCGGGGGGCGTCCACTCCAGGATGGGGTAGCCTTCCCCCGGGAGAGTTCCGCCGCATGTTCATCTTCATTGCCTCCGCCATGGCCCTGGCGTCGCCCCGCCCACCGGCGACCGACACCTGGGCCCTCGTCGATGACACCGCCCTGATGTGTGCCCATCCCGGCCGGCAGGGCCCCTGTGCCCGCTTCCGCCAGCCGGGGGCGGTCGACGCCGCCAACCGCGGTCCCCGGGTGTTCCGGATCGTGTCCCGCGCGGGGGGAGAGGTCGAGATCCAGTCCCAGGTCGGGCCGACGGTGAGCGCTTGTGGGATCACGCCGTTTCGCATCACCTCCCTGAGCCTGCGGGTGTGGGTCCCCGAGTCGGCGGTGCGGGAACTCTCCCCGGCCGACTCCTGCTTCGATGCCGCTCGCCCCTACCCGGAGCCCGGCCGGTCCGATCCCACCGACCCGGTGGGGCGGCTCGCCCGGGGGACCCGCGTGTCGTGGCCCGACGGGACCCTGGCCGGGATCACCCGGTGGGACCTGGTCCTCACCGAGGAGCACGCGCCCTACGTCGAAGCCGGCCGGACCTGCGCCACCTTCATGCTCGGACCGGACGATGGAGGTGCGGTCGGCGACCGGGCCTTCGACCTGTGCTTCGACTCCGCGGCGTTCGCGTGGATGCCGTGAGGGAAGCCCGCCCCGACGGCGGCCGCCGCCCACCCTCGCGGGGGAAACCCCGATCGCCGCCGTTGGCGGCTGTTCCGGGCCTGCCGCCCGGAACTTGATAGACCCTGGCCGGCCAGGGTAGCGTTCACGCAAGTCCCCTGCGGACGCCTGCACAAGAGGACCGTCTCCATGCGTTCATCAACCTCGTCGCTGCTCGCCCTTGCCGGCGGCCTGCTCGTCGCCGCCTGCGCTCCCGACGCCGAGCTGCGCTACTCGGACCACGTGTGGCCGGGAATGGATGATCCCGACGCCGACCCCTGGGCCTTCCAGGGGCGGATCGACGTGGAGATCTGCGACGGCATCGACAACGACGGCGACAGCCTCATCGACGAGGGCTGCACCGGCACCTGCGACAACTTCACCACCCGCCTGCCCGACTACTGGGCCACGGCGACCTGCGTGCTGGACGGCTCGGCGACCGGGTTCACCCCCTTCCCGATCAACCTGGGCGACTCGGACACCATCACCTCGTCATCGGCGGTGGCCGCGGCGCTGTCCATCGACCCGGCGGGGGATGCCCACCTCAAGCTGCGCAAGCAGCTCCTGACGGCCAAGCTCAACATGGCCTACTTCGCCCTGGACGACATCGAGGTCACCGACTGGGACGGCGACGGCACCCCGGAGACCTTCGCCGAGCTGGTGTCGCTGGCCGATGCCCAGTACGACAGCGGTGTCGACTGGATCCAGAACGTCTGGTACTCCCAGCTCTGGGACATGAACCACGCCGGCACGGACATGCCCCAGTGGTACGACGATGCCTGCACCGTGGACCCCGAGTACTGCGACGGGATCGACAACGACGGCGACGGCACCATCGACGAGGACTGCGGCTGCATCGAGACCTGCGGCGACTCCTACGACAACGACTTCGATGGCCTGACCGACGAGGGCTGCACCGCCTGCGCCGACTACCAGTCCCGCTCCAACAGCTTCTGGCTGGACGCGAGCTGTGTCCTCGACGGGACCCTGGGTCTCGAATTCCTGCCGATCACCCTGGGGTCGTCGGACACCTACACCACCAGCTCCGAGGTCATCACCACCCTGGCGGCCGACCTGGCGGGCGGCGATGCCTTCCTGCGGCTGCGGCGCCAGCTCCTCGTCGCCAAGATCAACCGCATCGCCTTCGGCAAGGGGTCGGTGGAGGTCGCCGACTACAACTCCGACGGCACGATGGAGACCCTCGACGAGCTGATCGCCCTCGGGGACAGCTACTACGACTCGGGTCCCAACTACCTGCGGATCTGGGTGGCCACCGCGCTGCGGACCGCCAACAAGCTCGGCGATCCGGACCCCATCTGGTTCCGGGCCGACTGCGCCACCGACGGCGAGTTCTGTGACCTCATCGACAACGATTCGGACGGCTTCGTCGACGAGAACTGCGGGTGCGTCGAGGCCTGTGACGGATTCGACAACGACTACGACGGCTCGATCGACGAGGACTACCCCAGCGGCTGTCCGGCCGACGAGGTCTGCGATGGCATCGACAACGACGGGGACGGGCTGATCGACGAAGCCGACGCCATCGACGCCACCTACTGGTACATCGACGCCGACTCCGATGGGTATGGCGACATCGGCACCTTCGTCATCCAGTGCGACGCACCCGCGGGCTACGTCGCCGACAGCACCGACTGCAACGACGACAACGCGGCGGTCTATCCCGGGGCCACGGATGTCTGCGACGGCATCGACAACAACTGCGACGGGGTGCGGGACGACGAGGGGCCGACGCTGTACCGCGACAAGGACGGCGACGGCTACGGCAACCCGAGCAACACCACCACGCTGTGTTCGCCGACGGTGACCTACGTCAGCGACAACACCGACTGCGACGACAACAGCGACCTGACCTACCCGGGTGCCCTCGACACCTGCGGGGACGGCATCGACCAGGACTGCAACGGCTCCGAGGTCGGCTGCTACTCGCCGCCGGGGGCGGGCGACGCCACCTTCGTCGGCGAGTCCGCCGGCGACCAGGCGGGGATCAGCGCGGCTCGGGTGGGTGACGTGGACGGCGATGGCGTCGACGACGTCATCTTCGGTGCCCGGTACAACGACGCGGGTGGAACCGACGCCGGCGCCGCCTACCTGTTCTACGGGCCGGTGACCTACACCGGCGAGGTCAGCCTGGCCAACGCCGACCTGAAGCTCGTCGGCAACGTCGCCGGGGACCGTGCGGGCCGGACGACCATCGGTGGCGCCGACCTCAACGGGGATGGCACCGACGACATCACCATCGGTGCGCCCAATGAAGACACCAGCGGGACCTCGGCGGGTGCGGCCTACGTCTTCTTCGGGACGACCCTGTCCGGGTTCACCGATCCGACGGTCGCCATGTCTTCGGCCGACTTCACGGTCTACGGACGGGACGCCTACGACTACCTCGGTGCGCGGACCAGCTACTCGGAGCTGACCGGGGACACGACGGTGGACCTGCTGCTGTCGGTCACCGGCGACAGCGTGTCGGCCACCACGGCGGGCGGGATCTACATCTACGCCGGGCCCATCTCCGCCGGTTCCGTGGCGATCAGCGATGGCACCTGGGCGGCCCGGATCACCGGCGAGTCCGCGGCCGACCAGATCGGCCTCGCGGTCGGCACCAACGGCGACCTCGACGGGGACGGCAACGGCGACGTGGTGGTCGGCGTGCCGCGCCAGGACTCGGCGTCGACCGATGCGGGCGCCACCTACCTGATCACCGGTCCGCTCTCGGGCACCATCAACGTGACCGCGGGCGCGGCCAAGATCACCGGCGACAGCTCGGGAGACAAGCTCGGCTCGGCCGTCAGCATGGCCGGTGACCAGAATGGCGACGGCTACGACGACTTCTACACCACGGCGCCGTTCGACGACACCACCGCCAGCAACGCCGGCTCCGTGTACCTCGTCTACGGTGCGGCGACGCTGAGCAGCCTGGATGGGGCCTCGATCAGCAGCGTGGCGTCGGCCTTCGTGCGCGGCAAGGAGACCAGCGGACAGGTGGGCTCCTCGGTGGCGGGAGACGGTGATCACGACGGTGACGGCGTCTTCGACCTGCTGACCGGGGCCAACAACGACGGGCCGACGGCGGAGGGCGCCACCTACCTGTACCTGGGCCCGGTGTCGGGCACCCTGGCGTGGACGGATGCCGACTACAGCTTCAGCGGCTCGACGGCCTACGACCACGCCGGCTCTTTCGTCACCTACGGCGGTGACCTGCGGAGCCTGGGGCGGGATGCGCTGATCATCGGTGGCCCGGAAGCCGACTTCGGCTCCTCGGCCGACGCCGGGGAGATCTACGTGATCTTCGAGGCGACCCCCTGATGGCCCGCCGGCGGGTTCCCTGCCCGCCGGTGCGCGCGTGGCCGGGCCCCGGGGCGGATCGCTTCGGGCGGGCTGTGCCCCGGTCGCGCGGCCTCCGTGCCCGGAACCGGGGTCCGTCTAGCGCGGCTGCGGGCGCCATCCCTCCAGGGCGGCGTGGATCACGTCGGCTCGGTCCTGGCCCCAGATGACGAGGTCGGGGAGGGGGGGGCCGTCGGTGGACGGGCCGATGATCCGCCAGGTGGGAGCGCCACAGGCGCCGATTCGGGCGGCCGCCTCGGTGTTGGCCCGCAGCGCGTCCTTGACGGCGGGGGTGCGGGTGGCGGCGAGGATCGCCTCGTCGTCGAAGCCGGCGTGGCGGATGACCCGGGCCAGGACCTCGTCGTCGCCGATGTCCTGGCCGTCGACCCACAGCGCGGCGTAGAGCACCGGCGTGAGCCGGGGCTCGACCAGGGCGGCGCGCAGGGCGGTGATGGTCCGCACCGGGAAACAGGAGGGGAAGGAGAACGGAACCCCCCACCAGGCGGACCAGTCGTGGAGGTCGGTGAGCATGTAGCGGGCCTTGGCCGGCGGCATGGTGTGCAGGGGGACCATGGGGGCGCCGATGTCGCGGAACAGGGCGCCCAGCAGCATGGGGCGCCACACCAGGGTGGCGCCGTGCTCCTCGGTGATCCGCCGGGCCTGGGTGCTCGCCAGGTAGCTGAACGGGCTGGAGAAGTCGTGGTACAGCTCGACCCGGGCCGGCGCGGAGACGGGCAGAGGGGGCGGCGATCGCGGGACGGCCCCGTCGCGGTCGAGGGGGGCCGGCGCCGCATCGCGAGTGGTGGCCCCCATCAGCGCGGCCTCGGCGATGTGGAGGCGGTCCACCCCCCACCAGAAGCGCCCCTCGGGGTGGCGGTCGGTTCGGGCCCAGAGGGTCGGCACCCCGAAGATCCCGAGCGAGACGGCGTGTTCGGTTCGTCGGCGCAGGTCGGCCTTGACGTCGGGATCGTCGATGGCGTCGAGGTCCAGGCCATGGTCGGCGGCGATCGCCGCGAGCTCGCTGCGGTCGGTGATGTCGCGGTTCTCGACGTGGTACGCCTCGAACAGGGCACGGCTGAGGGCCGGGCGGGTGGCGGGCGGGGCCGAGGTGATGAGCCGCATGGCATCGAGGGTGCGGAGCGGGTGGCGAGGGTGCCGCGACAGCGGGGCGCCGCGCAGCTCCGCCTGGTGGACGAGGTTGGCGTCTTCGATGGCCACCCGGGCCGGCGCGTACCGGCTGGCGGGAACGTCGGGGGACCCGACGGCCCGCAGGATGCCGCCGAGAAGAACCGGCTCCCACACCAGCTCCGCGCCGACCCGCTCGGCCAGGGCCTCGAT
>RFKJ01000808.1 GCA_003694325.1 Deltaproteobacteria bacterium | reverse complement strand
GAGCCTGTCGGAGCTGCAGCGGGCGGTCCCGATCCGGAGCCACGCCGAGCTGCTGCCCTGGCTGGACCGGGTGGCGGCGGGAGAACGCGGGGTGCTGAGCAGCGAGCCGGTGCCCATGCTCGTCGAGACCTCGGGGACCACGGGGCGTCCCAAGCTCCTCCCGGTGACCCCGAGCTGGAGCCGATCGGTGGCCCGGGCCCAGGAGCTGTGGCTGCTCGGCCTGCTGCGGGAGCACCCGGAGGTCAGCCGCGGCCGGGCGCTGGCCATCGTCGGTTCGGCGCGGCACGGTCGCAGCGCCGGGGGGCTGCGGGTCGGCAGCAACACCGGGCGGATGCGCGACGCCCAGCCCTGGTTCCTCCGCGCCCGCTACGCCGTGCCGCCCGAGGTCGCCGACCTCCGGCCCTACGACCTGAAGCTCTACGTCCTGCTCCGGTTGGCGCTCGTCCAGCCGGTCACCTCCCTGACCACCGCCAACCCGTCGACCGTCCTGGTGCTGATCCGCAAGCTGGAAGCCTGGCGGGCGGAACTGGAGGCCGACCTGGCGGCGAACACCGTCCGGCGGGGGCCGGCGGAGGACCTGGACCCCCGGCTTCGTCGCCGCTTCGAGCGAAGGCTCGCCCTCCGTCCCCGCCGGCGCCGCCTGCCACCCGCCGGGTCCTCGCTGGCCGCGATCTGGCCGCTGCGGGTGGTGAACTGCTGGACCGCCGGGCCGGCGGCCTTCTTCGCCGATCGCCTCGCCGCCGCCCTCGGACCCCGGGTGCCGGTCCGACCGGTGGGGGTGACCGGCAGCGAGGGCTACTTCGCGGTCCCGCTGGCCGGCGACTGGCCCGGTGGGGTGCTGCACACCGGCGGGCACCTGCTGGAGCTGGTCGATGACCGGGGAGAGGCCCGCCCGGCCTGGGAGGCAGAGGAGGGGGAACGGCTGCGGCTGGTGATCACCACCGAGGCCGGACTGGTGCGCTACGACCTCGGCGACATCGTCGAGGTGGTCGGCCGCTGCGAGCAGACGCCGGTGGTCCGCTTCGTGGGCAAGGCCGGCCGGTTCCTCGACGTGGCCGGGGAGCGGGTCAGCGAGGCCCAGGTCAGCGAGGCCGCCCTCCGGGCGTCCGCGGCGCTGGGGCGATCCCCGACCGGGTTCACCGTCCGGGCACGGCGTGCCGAGCTGCCCTGGCACGAGGTGGCCATCGAGGGGCTGTCCGAGCCCGCCGCCCGGCGATGGCTGGCCCGGTACGACGAGGCCCTGGCCGGGTTGAACATGGAGTACGCCAACAAGCGTCGCACCGAGCGGCTCGGCCCTCCCGCCCTGCGCCTGCTCGGCCCGGGGACCTACGGGCGGTGGCGGGCTGCCCGGGTGGCCGCCGGCGCCCCCGCTGGCCAGGTCAAGGACCCGCTCCTGGCGGTGGACGACGACGAGTGGCGGGCCGTGGTGGGAGACGCGGCGGCCGGTGATGCCGCGGGGCGCGAGGCCGTGGCGGGGGAGACGTGAGCCCGGGGCCGGGGGTCGCGTGGCTGTTCCGCCTCGGCCTGGCCGGCATCGCCCTGTTCTGGCTGGGCGTCGTGGCGATCGTCGCCGCGAAGCGGCGGATCGCCCGGTGGCGGATCGGTCCCGACAGCCCGGGGATCGACCCGCCCGTGCCGCTGAGCGTCGTGATTCCCGCCCGGGACGAGGCCGACAACATCGAGGCCTGCGTGCGGGCGGCGATGGCCCAGGACCTGGACGACGTCGAGGTCGTGGTCCTCGACGACGGCAGCACCGACGGCACCGCGGAGATCCTCGCCCGCCTGGCGGCGGAGCTCGGCCCGCGCCTGCGGGTGATCACCGGAGGGGCGGACCCGCCGCCGGCCGGGTGGTCGGGAAAGGCCTGGGCCTGTCAGCGGGCGGCGTCGGAGGCCTCGGCGCCGTGGCTGCTGTTCATCGACGCCGACGTCGTGCTGCATCCCCACGCCGCGTCGGCGGCCCTGGCCTGGGCCCGGGCCCACGACCTGGGGATGGTCTCGGGCCTGGGGCACCTCGAGGCCCGCAGCTTCTGGGAGAAGGTCCTGCAACCCCTGGTGGGGGGCCTGGTGGTCGCCGGCCACGACCTCGATCGCACCAACGACCCCGCGCGGCGGGAGCCCCGGCCCCTGGCCAACGGCCAGTTCCTGCTGCTGCGACGCGACGCCTACGAGGCGGTGGGGGGGCATGCCGCGGTCTCCGACGCCATCCTCGACGACATGGGCATGGCGGTGGCGGTGATCGCCGCCGGCTACGACTACAACCTGCTGATGATGCGGGAGCTGTTCTCCTGCCGGATGTACCGGTCCCTCGGGGAGCTGTGGCGGGGGTGGTCGAAGAACCTGTTCACCGGCATGGAGCGGAGCTACGGGCGGCTGATCGGGCTCAGCCTGGTCCTGTTCGCCGTCCACCTGGTCCCGTGGGTGGTGCTCGGCCTGGGGCTTGCGGGAGTCGTCGGCCGGGAGTGGCTGCTGTGGGGGGGCGGGCTGGTGGCCGTGGTGCTCGGGGCCCGGCTGTGGCTCGACCGGGCCTACGACATGGACCTGCGCTACTCCTGGTCCCAGCCTCTCGGCGCGGTCATGCTCCTGGCCCTGTTGTGGGACTCGGCCCTCCGGACCACGGTGTCGCGAACCGCCGTCTGGAAGGGCCGCACCCTGTCGCTGGACACCGACGAGGCCCGGCGCACCATCGCCGCGACCGCGGCGCACCGCGCCCGGCAGGCTCAGGCGGAGCCGGGCTCGGGCATCGACTCGACGTAGACGCTGGTGCTGGGGAAGGCGAACTGGACGCCCAGGTCCTCGGCGATGGCCATGAAGCCGAGCTGCACCCGCTGGCGGGCCGCCAGCTCCTTGGACCAGGTGTCGACGTCGAAGAAGGCATACACCAGCACGTCGAGCGAGCTTTCACCCATGGTGTGGAAGTGGACCTCGAGCGTGTCCGGCCAGATGTCGGGGTCGTTGCGGAGCAGCGCGCGGACCCGCTCGACGAACTGCTCCATCTTTTCGCGCGGTGTGTCGTAGGTCAGGGACAGGACCGTCTTGAATCGCCGCACCGGGCGCAGGCCGTAGTTGTCGATACGGGCCATGGCGACCTTGCCGTTGGGCACGCTGAGCAGCGACTTCTGGAAGGTCCGGACCCGGGTGGTCCGGAACCCCACCTCCTCGATGACGCCCTCGGTGGTGCCGTCGATGATGACCCAGTCGCCGACCTGGAACGGACGGTCGAGGAAGATCACCACCGAGCCGAACACGTTCTCCAGGGTGTCCTTGGCCGCGAGGGCCACGGCCAGGCCGCCGATGCCGAGGCCGGCGACCAGCCCGGCCACGTCGACGCCCATGTTCTCGATGAGCACCAGGATGGCGACGCCCGAGATCAGCACCTTGACGAGGCGGCGCGCCATGGGCACGACCTGGTCGTCGATCTTGCTCTCGGTGGCGGCGGCCTTGCGGGCAAACAGGTCGGCGACGACGTCGACGATGCGCACGGCGACCACCACCAACGCGATGGCCAGCACCGCCCGCGCCGAGAAGAGGAGGACCTGGCTCTGGCGGACCGTGAGCTGCAGGTCGGGGATGCCCCACAAGAACACCGCCCCCCCGGCCACCCAGGTCAGCGGGCTCCGAATGCGCCGGACCAGCTCGGCGGTGGCCTGGACCCCGAACCGGCGAGCGAAGCGCAGGAGCCAGTCGGAGAACAGCTTGTGGGCCACCCGGCCCACCAGCAGCGAGACGACCAGCAGCAACCCGAAGTAGACGAGCTGCCAGCCCTCGACCCCGGCGATGCGGCGGAAGAAGATCTCGGGGAGCAGGTCCTGGAACGCCTCGGAGATGCCGCTGAAGGTGTTGGCGTAGAGGGCGTCGATCTGCTCGACGGTGGACCGCGAGATCACCCACCGATCGCCCTTGCGGACGATCACCAGGGCGTCGAAGTTGTGGAGCGGCTGGACCCGGGCGGCCCCGCTCTCATCGGTGTAGTCGGGCTCGGCGGGCAGGTCGAGGGTCGGCACGTACAG